>CAYWDY010000140.1:2442-6426 GCA_964455985.1 uncultured Flavobacteriales bacterium | reverse complement strand
GGATGATAGTTTGCGAAGAGAGATCTTTCGCACAAAAGATCACTTCGCCGGGCCGGAAGACCTCCAGAATGTCATCCAGATTTTCCAAGTTGCCCAGTAGGAACTGCCGGTATTCGGCTGCTGTATTTTCTTTAGACAGATTTTCAGCACTGACAAATCCGATGAAGTTGTGCTGTGTGCCACTCATTTTCAGCAAGGAGAGAATGCGCAGTCCTTCTTCCGGATTGCCTACGATCAGCAGGCTTTTGCTATCTCCAGTATGAATCGGGAACTGCTTCGGAAAAATCCAATGCAATAAAATCCGGATGACGGCCATGCTCAAGCTGGCCCAAGCTGCGCCAATGAGTAACATGGCTCTGGAGAAACGGTAGTGCTCCGGGAGCAAGGCGTAAACGACCAGAATCATGAGCGTGCCGGTGGCTACACCGCGGACGGTTTTGGAAAATCTAACCGGCGGGTCATACCCACCGCTCAGGTAAACAGCACCCAGCCACGTGATGATATAGGCAGGGATGACCAGTCGCAGATAAATGGGCGGGTAGTGGACATGAATGGTGTCTCCCCAGTAATTCTGAAGTACCAGCATGCCTGCAAACAAGAGCAGGAAATCAAGTACCGGCAGGATCATGCGGTTGAAGAACCGATGGATGACAGCCACACTGGCTCTGAGGTAGATGGCCATCCGGATGAAAAAGGAGAACGTCGACGCGTTTTTGGCGGAGAAGTGTTTGCGCGCGAAAATGATCATCGCCTGATAAAAGACGAAGACGTAATTCACGCTGGTCTTCTTGGTGCTTTCTCCCTTGTAATGGATGATCTGGGTTTCGGGGAAATAGTAGTTCTTATATCCGCCCTTTTGGATACGGTAGGATAGATCGATCTCCTCACCGTACATGAAAAAATCTTCGTCGAGTAAGCCGACTTTCTCCAGCGCACTTCGTCTCAGAAGCATGAAAGCTCCTGATAATACATCCACTTCGTGAATGGAATTCTTGTCAAGGTATCCGAGATGGTATTTCCCAAAGCGACGTGACCGTGGAAAAAGGGCGGATAGTCCGAATATCTTGTAGAAGGCGACTTCGGGTGTCGGAAGTCCACGCTTGGATTCGGGCAGGAAGCGACCAGTGCCGTCTATCATTTTGACGCCAAGCGCGCCTGCTTCCGGGTGGGCATCCATGAAGGATACCACCTTTTGAAAAGTATCTTCTTCAACGACCGTGTCCGGGTTAAGCAAGAGTACATACTCGCCCTTGGATTCCACGATGCCTTGGTTGTTCGCTTTGGAAAATCCGGTGTTCGTTTTGTTTTCGATGCGGTGGACAGCCGGAAATTTTTGCCGAACCATTTCCATGGATCCGTCCACCGAATTATTGTCTACCACCCAGATGTCGCCGTCGATGCCTTTCATGGCGCGCTCCGCACTCCGGAGGCACTGCTCCAGGAAATACTGCACGTTGTAATTGACGATGATGACGCTCAGCTTCACGGTCGGAGCAGGGATTGTTGGTAAGGAACCCGTTGAAGGATCGATCGTCCCAGCGTCACTTCGTCCGCGTATTCGAGTTCATCACCTACGGAGACACCGCGGGCGATGGTGGAGAAGGCCCGGTCGTTTCGGCCGGATTGCTGGATTCGTTTATACACGTAAAAGCTGGTAGTGTCGCCTTCCATAGTCGCACTGAGGGCCATGATCACTTCCTTGAAGGAATCATTTTTCAGACGTTCCATCAGCGGCTCGACCGTCAGCTGAGCAGGACCGACCCCATCCATCGGGGAAATGATGCCTCCAAGAACGTGATAGCGTCCCCGGTATTGTTGGGTGTTTTCGATAGCAATCACGTCGCGGATATCGTCGACGACACACAACTGGCTCGCATCACGACGGGAGTCCGAGCAGATGGGGCAAAGGTCGTATTCGCTGATGTTATGGCATTCTTTGCAATAGCGAATCTCCTGCCGAAGGCGTAACAGCACTTCGCCAAGCCTCCGAGATTCTCCGGAGTCGGCCCGCAGCAGGTGAAGAACCATGCGCAGGGCAGATCGTTTTCCGATACCCGGAAGCCGTGAAAATTCGGCTACGGCATCTTCCAGTAACCGGGAGGGAAGTGTGCTCAAGAGAATGTTGATAATTGCACGGAAACCGCTCCGTACACGGGATACGAATTTACTTACTTCACCTTGCATTCACAACCGGTTCCATGTCATCCACCCTGATCCTTACTTGCGTAGCGGCCTATTCCGCACTGCTTTTTCTTGTCGTTTGGATCACCAGTCGCAAAGCGGATAACGAATCCTATTTCATCGGTAACCGATCCTCCACCTGGTATATCGTGGCGTACGGGATGATCGGAGCTTCGTTATCCGGCGTTACTTTCATGTCGGTTCCCGGTTGGGTAGGAACTACCCAGTTCACTTACCTTATGGTGGTCTTTGGGTATTTTGCCGGTTATGCGACCATTGCTGCGGTTTTGCTGCCCTTGTATTACCGATTACAGCTGACCTCCATATATTCTTACCTGGAAGGTCGCTTTGGTCCCTCGAGTTATAAGACCGGAGCGTTCTACTTTATCCTTTCCCGTACCATCGGCGCCGCCTTCCGCTTGTATATCGTCGTCAACGTGCTTCAGACGTTCGTATTCGATGCTTGGGGCGTTCCCTTCTGGGTTACGGTGGCCGTCTTTGTATTGCTGATTCTCCTTTATACCTACGAGGGCGGCGTTCGGACCATCGTGTGGACCGATACCCTTCAAACTACGTTCATGCTGACGTCCTTGGTCATGACCATATTCCTCATCAGCCGATCCATGGGATTGTCTGTAGGAAACGTATGGGATACGATCATTCAAAGCCCGAATTCCAACCTCTTAGTTACCGACTGGACGGCTAAAAATTTCTTCCTGAAACATTTCTTTGGTGGTATGTTCATCGCCATCGCCATGACCGGATTGGACCAAGAGATGATGCAAAAGAATATCAGTGTCCGCACCCTCCGTGATTCACAGCGAAACATGATACTTTTCAGCGTGGTACTGGTTGTCGTGAACATCATGTTCCTCGGATTGGGGGTGTTGTTGTATCAATATGCGGATGGCTTATCGACTCCGTTGGTTCTTCGTACCTCGGATGATCTTTTTCCCGTGGTGGCGTTGAACCATTTAGGCGAAGCCTCCGCCGTCTTCTTCATTATCGGACTGATTTCAGCAGCCTATCCCAGTGCCGACGGTGCGCTTACGGCACTTACGGCTTCTTTTTGCATTGACATACTCGGAATGAAGAAAAGAGGTTGGGATGAGTCGCGCCAACGTCGAGTCCGCTACACGGTCCATATCGGATTCGCGGTACTGTTGCTTTTGGTGATTGTCGTTTTTCGGATGATCAATGACGATGCAGTCATCGGTAAATTATTCACCGTTGCAGGCTATACCTATGGACCGCTACTCGGATTGTATGCCTTTGGATTGTTTAACAGGCATGCAGTAAAGGACAGTTTGGTTCCCTGGGTTTGTTTGATGTCGCCTACGCTCTGTTATATACTCAATGAAAACTCCGTGGAGTGGCTGAACGGTTACCGGTTCGGTTTCGAACTGATCATCCTGAATGGTGCGTTGACTTTCCTGGGCTTATTCTCAATTCGGGAAAAAGGGAGTGGCGCGTTGATTCAACATTGAAATCCTTGACGTTCATTTGCCGGATGATCGGATAATCTTAAACCTAATACCTTTACCTTTGATTCGATGAAGAAAATTATTTTTTGTCTTTTCCTGACCGTGATATGTACGGCCATACATGCTTCTCCTGTTGCAGTGGATTCTATAGGTATCGTTTCCGGGCCGAAAGGAACGATGACACAACACCGTGTCGAAAACGGGGAGAATTGGTTCTCCATTTCCCGTAAGTACAAAGTCAATTACACCGAGTTGCGGTTGGTCAACAAGGAAGCGCCTGACATGCTTCGTATCGGATTGGTGATCAATATTCCGCCGG
>CAYWDY010000140.1:0-2432 GCA_964455985.1 uncultured Flavobacteriales bacterium | reverse complement strand
TACCCCAACGGCGCCAGAACCGGCACCGCCGGCTACCACCAGTTCTTCAACTCCTGATGGCACTTATCGCCACACCGTGGTATCCGGTCAAACGGTATTTAGCATTTCCAAGATCTACGGAGTCCAACCGTCCGATGTGTCGCAGTGGAACAAGCTGAAGAACAATTCCATCGAACTCGGACAAGTCCTGGTTATTAAAAACAGCCAAGGCCCGGTGTTGCCGTTGGATTACACGTCAGGTAAAAAAGTGAAACCGGTTTCCCGACCGCAAAAGATGACGCCGGAAACACCGGCAGTGGCCCCTTCCGCAGAAACTTCCAAACCTGAGCCTTCCGTCGTAGTTCCTAAACCGGAAGTGAAAATCGTCAAGGAGAAACCGTCCAACAAGAAAACCATCTCTGGGTATATTTTCGCTGGAAACCGAAAAGACATCACCGAAACAGGCGTCGCAACCTGGATGGAAGACGAAGAAGCGAATCCGAATAAGTACTACGCGCTTCACCCGTGGGCGCCCGTAGGAACGGTCATACGCGTAAAGAACCGCATGAATGATAAAACGGTTTTTGTTAAAGTCGTTGGCTCATTGCCCGATACCGGTGATAATTCCGGTGTGCTGATTAAAATATCCAAAGCCGGCGCTGATCAGCTGGGCGTCTACGACAAGCGTTTCCAGGTGGAATTGCTGTACGGCGTATCGGAGAAATGATTTATTGTCCGTTGAATTTCTGACGAATAACGTCCAGGAATTCTTCGTGAATGCACGTGTTGGAGGCCAGTATTTCACGACCAAAGGTGGCATTGTCTTTACCGGAAAAATCCGTGACGGTGCCGCCAGCTTCCCGTACCAATACTACACCCGCTGCCACGTCCCACGGGTTCAATCCGTATTCATAAAACGCCTCAAAGCGACCCGCCGCTACGTAGGCCAAATCCGCTGCTGCAGATCCCAGTCTTCGTAATCCATGGGTATGACGCATGCAATGGTCGAAAACTTGCATATAGGGTTCCATGCGTTCGTAATCGTGATAGGGGAAACCGGTGGCGATCAATGAGTCTTTCATTTGTCCGATACCGGTGACAGAAATTGGTTTTCCATTTAGGAAGGCACCTCCAGATTTCCAGGCATAAAAACATTCGTCCAGATTCAGCTCGTGGATGACACCGAGGACGGGCTCACCCTGATGGTGTAAGCCGATGCTGATGCAGAAACAGGGCACGCCGTGAATGAAATTGGTGGTGCCGTCCAGCGGATCGATGATCCAAACGTATTCCGCATCGGTGTTGCTGCGCGTCTGCTCCTCCGTGATGAAACCGCTCCCCGGGAGCAGTTGTGCCAGCCGCTCTACTATCCGTTGTTCGGACTCTTTGTCCACATAGGATACCAAGTCGTTGTGACCTTTGTGTTCCACCCGGTCCAGGCGGAATTCAGCGCGTTCCTTCAAAATGAAAGCCCCGGTTTCCCGTGTCAGTTCGGTGACGGCTTTGCATAAGCCATCAAGGCGGATCATGCTATGGAACGTTTGCGGCTCCAGAACCATCCTGTGATTCCGGTCAGAATCAGCAGGGAGGAAATCAACTGGGCCTGGGTGAAGGAAAAAGTACCGACGTGGTAGAGGGAATTGACGCGTATGAGCTCAATGAGGAATCGCTCCACGCCATTCAATAGCAAGTAGAGTGAAAAGACTTGTCCCGGAAAAGAGATGCGTTTGCGCACGGACCAGAGGAAGAAGAAGAGCAGGATACACGCTGTGGCTTCATAGAGGGGAGTAGGATAGACTCCCTGGGCCAACTCGTAACAATATTTGCCGTCGCAACCTGCAATGGGAATACCTTCGTTGATGACGTTGTGGGGATACGTGAAACTCCAGCACCAGTCGGGCAGAAAGCGGAAGAGACCGGTAGGAGCAGCCGTGTTGACAACTCCCCAGTCGCCGTCGCCTGCCAGCTGACAACCCAGACGTCCGACACCATAAGCCAGCATAAGTCCGGGCGCCGTGGCATCACACAACTGAATCAGATCGATGCCTTTTTTTCGGGCGTAATACAAGACGGTACAGGCACCGACGATAAGTCCGCCGTACATGGTCAGTCCTGATCCGCTGAAAAAAGAACCGATGGGGTCGGCGATGAAATCGTCCCAATACTCCAGGTGATGAAAGAATTTGGCTCCTAACAGACCACCAACGGCAGCCATCATGGTCAGGTCGCCGACCCGCTCAGAAGGGTAGACGGAAATGTTTTCCTGTACGGGTTCTTTCAGTCGTTGACGCTCGCTCTCCCGGTAGCGCAGGTATCCAAGGATCCCGGCAGCTACCAGACCGGATATGAAATCACCTTGCAGCGAAAGTAGCGCAGACTGAGGATTAGAAAAAAATTGTTCGCTGTGAAAAATGGCGAGGCCTGCTTTGGCTCCGATGATGAATCCGAACAAA
>CAYWDY010000139.1:6211-6468 GCA_964455985.1 uncultured Flavobacteriales bacterium | reverse complement strand
TTCCCCTTGGCTACTTCCGTTAACGGAAAAACCAATTTGAAGGGTAATCAGGTGGAGTATGCACCTAAGCGGATTCACCGTGCCGGAGCCACGTTCCTGGTGGGTGATCTTCGTTGTGATTTTCAATACAGTTATACATCACAGGTTTTCGCGGATGCCGGGAATACCGTAGTCCCGACTGCGAATGCTCAGTCCGGATTGATTCCTTCGTGGACGGTTTGTGATGCCTCAGCCACCTACACGTGGCGCGATCGGTA
>CAYWDY010000139.1:4499-6201 GCA_964455985.1 uncultured Flavobacteriales bacterium | reverse complement strand
CGCTTGAACCTTTCCAATGTATTTGATGCCCGCTATTTCACGCGGCGTAGTGGGGGATACCCCGGACCTGGATTACTTCCGGGAGAAGCCAGGACCATCATTGTAGGAGTGGGTGTGAAACTTTGACGTGTAACGTCAATGCCGGTAAACGGTATGGACGTTACTTCATTTAACGTTGACTAGTAATTCAACAGCGATCTCATCGCCTCCGCTACTTTGTCGGCATTGGGAATCATGGTCGCTTCCAAGGTCGAGTTCAGCGGAATGGCAGGCAGGTTTTCGGATCCGATGATACGCACCGGCGCATCCAGCTGCTCGAAGCAACGATTTGAAACCAGTCCGGCCAAAGACCGGGCGAATGAATTGCCGGCGGGTTCTTCAGTAACGACTAAGCACCGGCCGTGTTTGCGTGCTGCATCCAAAATGCCGGACTCGTCGATCGGAGAAAGAGTTCGCAGGTCGATAATCTCCACCCGACCCGGGAAGGCCTTCGATGCACTCATGGACCAATACACACCCATGCCATACGTGATGACGGCCAGCGTAGAATCTTTTCCGGGCTCGGCAGCCTGCACCGTGCGTGCTTTTCCAAACGGAATCACATAGTCGGCATCGGGTTCGACGGTACGTGCCTCTTCCGTTCCCTTGATCTTGGACCAATACAGTCCCTTGTGTTCCAGAATCACACACGGGTTAGGATCGTAGTAGGCGGATTTAATGAGTCCTTTCAAATCGGCTCCGGTGGACGGGTAGGCGATCTTGATGCCACGGATATTGGTCAGCACACTCTCCACGGAAGAAGAGTGATAGGGCCCACCACTGCCATAGGCACCGATAGGAACGCGGATGATACAGGATACCGGCCACTTGCCGTTCGACAGATAATAAGAACGGCTTACTTCGGTAAACAGCTGATTGAGTCCGGGCCAGATGTAGTCTGCAAATTGTACTTCAACGATCGGCTTCAATCCTACCGCACTCATACCGACAGTACTGCCAATGATGAATGCTTCTTGGATGGGTGTATTGAAGACGCGATCGTCGCCGAACTTGGAAGCCAATGTGGCCGCTTCACGGAAAACTCCGCCCAGTCGTCCGCCGACATCCTGACCGTAGAGCAGGCATTCCGGATGGGAAGCCATGAGTTCCTGAACGGCAAACAAGGCGCAATCTACCATCACCGTCTTGTCTTTTCCGGACGGTTCACGTTCTCCTTTTTCTGTGGTGATTGGAGTGGGAGCGAGATCATGCAGGAAAAGGTCCTCCGGCTTAGGGTCTTCTGCGTTGCGGGCGCGATCGAAATCGAGGCGAACAGTCTTATCGCTTTCGGAGTACGTGTTATCCAATTCGCTCGCTGTGAAACCGGCATCGAGGAGTTGATGGCGGAATCTTGGCAGTGGATCTCGCGACTGATGCTCCTTCAAGTCATGACGATACCATTCACGCCGAACACCGGACGTGTGGTGCCCCAAGAGAGGTACCTTGGCGTGAAAGAGAAATGGACGCCTTTCACGTCGGATAGTATCCAACACTTCTTTCAGGGTCTCGTAGCAAGCGAAGAAATCAGTTCCGTCTACCGAGCGAACCTCAAGTCCTTTGAAGCCTTTGGCATATTCATTGGCATCCATCGCCCGAATTTCCTTGGCATGGGCCGAAATATCCCACTCGTTGTCCTGAACGAAATAGAGAATAGGCATCTGTC
>CAYWDY010000139.1:0-4489 GCA_964455985.1 uncultured Flavobacteriales bacterium | reverse complement strand
GCCATCTGGAACGCTTCAGCGACTTCCCCTTCCGTAACAGAACCGTCACCGAGGGAGCAAACCACGACGGGTGCTTCGCCGGCAGCGGGCTTATCCATTCCCGTCTTCTCCCGGTACTGGATTCCCATGGCTACACCGGTGGTGGGAATGGCTTGCATACCGGTGGCCGATGACTGATGCGGAATCTTCGGCATGTCATCGCGACGAAGACTGGGGTGGCAATAATAGGTGCGGCCGCCTGAAAACGGATCGTCCCGCTTGGCCATCAGTTGTAACATCAGCTCATAGGGCTGCATGCCAATGCCCAGGAGAATGGAGTCGTCGCGGTAATACGGGGAAACGAAATCCTGTGGACGGAGCTGCAGGGCCAAGGCCAGTTGAACGGCTTCATGGCCGCGTGAGGTGGCGTGCACGTATTTTTGGGTAAAGGCAGCGTTCTCCTCGTACAGGTCCGACATGCAGCGGGCCGTGCTCATTAACCGCCATGCTTTCTCCAGCAAAGTTCTGGGAAGGGTCGAAGCGGATTTGGATTTCGGGGATACTGCCATGACGCTAAAGTACGGCTATTGACGGGAAGTTTCAATAACCGAACTTGACGCTCCGCATGGAGACAGAACCCATGATGATATCCTCCGCAAAGTAGGCGTGAGGCTCTTTGGAGTCCTGCAAGGCCAGCGTGTAGAGCAGTGGCAGGTAATGTTCGTTGGTGGGAATGGCTAGCGAAGAAGCGGCTCCCATGCGATCGTAGCGGATCAACGCTTCGTGATCGTGCATGTCGATACGGGTCTTTACGTGTTGATCGAATTCAATGGCCCAGTCATAGGCCTTTCCGTTCCAGTCGACCAGTCCAAGATTATGTACGATGTTCCCGCTTCCGATAATCAGTACCCCTTTCCGTCGTAGTGGCATCAGCTCTTGGGCAAGGCGGTAATGCCATTCAGGAGATTGGGTGTAGTCCAGTGACAATTGAAACACCGGTATATCTGCCTTCGGATACATTTGGCTTAAGACACTCCAGGTTCCATGATCCAATCCCCACTCGTTGTCCAACTGAATGTCGGTTTTCTTGACCATGGACTTAGTCTGTTCGGCAAACGCAGGCGCTCCCGGAGCCGGGTATTGTTTGTCAAAAAGAGCTTGAGGAAATCCGCCGAAATCGTGAATGGTTTCAGGGTTCTTCATGGCGGTGACCCATGTGCCGCGGGTCTGCCAGTGTGCGGATATGCACAGGATGGCTTGGGGGCGGGGCAGGTTGACAGCGATGTTTTGCCACGCCCGACTATAGGCGTTATCCTCCAACGCATTCATTGGATTGCCGTGTCCGACAAAGAGCACGGGCATGGTAGTCGAGGGATTGTTCCCTTCGATGACATTACGGAATCCGGATAGTGTGATCATTCCAACCGCAGAAAGCGCCGAAGCGATGAAAGATCTTCTGGTTTGTACACGACTAGTTGCCTGATTCATCAGGATTTTTTTCCTGCTATCAAAAGTAAAAGCTCTTCCTGCAATGCCTTCATCCGGTCTTGGTGGTACCAACGGTGCAGCTCTTCTTTGTACTTATCGGCTAATGCGGGATCGTCCTTGATCCTTTTGACCAGATCAATGGCTTCCTGTGGCCTGGGACCCCAAGTGGCCATGATATTACGACCTCCATCCAATTGGATTAGCTTGGGAATGGAGCGGGATCCGTTGGTCAGGAACGCATCGATTAACTCGGGATGTTGGTCCCGTAGAACGATCTTCAGAACGATCTTTCCTCCAGCAGCCTCGGCTACTTTTTGTATTCCGGGAAGACATTGGGCCGAATCCCCGCACCAAGGCTCTGTAATGACGAGCCAGGTGACCGGCTGGTGCAGGCTGTCCAAGGCAGCGCGTAACTCGGTGGAGAGCTCAAACTGCTCTTCATTGCGTTTCTGCCGTTGCCAGTTTAAGGGTAGCGCATCGGAATGGATAATGTCTACCGATTCGCCTCGCTTGACCGCTTGGGTGTTTTCTTCGAAAAAACGAAGGTATTGCTCATAGGTCAGGCCCTGACCTAAATAATGCTCAAAATTGAAATCCATAGGAAGCGATCTTCTATTCATAAAAGTAAATGAAGACCACTACAAAAGTAATCAATTATAGACTCCCTCTTTCAATCTTTCTGCATTTTCTGCCACTTGAAGGGCATCCAGCATCTCTTGAAGGTCCCCGTCCACAAAATTCTGAAGATTATAAAGGGTTAACCCGATGCGATGATCCGTAATTCGACTTTGGGGGTAGTTGTAGGTGCGGATTTTAGCGGAACGGTCGCCCGTGGAAACCATGGTTTTCCGTTTTTTAGCCTGCTCCTCCATCCGTTTATTCAATTCCATCTCATAAATCCGTGATCGAAGCACCGCCAAGGCTTTCTCGTAATTCTTGATTTGTGACTTTTCGTCCTGGCACTGAGCAACGATTCCTGTCGGGATATGCGTCAGTCTCACGGCAGAGTAGGTGGTATTTACAGATTGTCCCCCCGGGCCTGAAGAGCAGAAAAGGTCTTTTCGGATATCGTTTGTCTTCAGATCCACATCGAACTCATCGGCTTCCGGAAGTACGACCACGGTTGCTGCGGAAGTATGTATCCGTCCCTGCGTCTCAGTGTCCGGCACCCGTTGTACCCGATGAACGCCCGACTCGTACTTGAGAACACCGTAGCTCCCTTCGCCGAGCACATTGAAGATTACTTCCTTGTATCCACCGGCTGTACCTGCGGTGACGTCGACCACTTCGATCTTCCAGCCACGCCGTTCGCAATACCGGCTGTACATGCGGTACAAGTCTCCGGCGAAAATGCTCGCCTCGTCACCACCCGTACCGCCGCGAATTTCCACGATGGCATTTTTGGAATCCTCCGGATCAGCCGGGATGAGCATCACCTTGATGATCTCTTCCATTTTTTCGTTTCGCTGCTGCAATTCATCCAGCTCCACCTTGGCGATCTCGCGGAACTCCTCGTCTTTTTCATTCAGTACTACCTGACGGGCGTGTTCCAGGTTGCTTTGTACGTTCTTATACTCGAAATACTGCTCCACGATAGGTTTGAGCTCTTTATACTCCCGGTTCATTTGCGCGAAGCGCTTCATGTCGCTCATCGCATCGGGTGAACTCAAGGCATTTTCTACATCGAGGAAGCGGTGGTAAATGGCTTCCAGTTTATCCAACAGCATGGTGGTGTCAATAGGTGACTACGCCTTCCGGCGTCGTCAGGTGAAGTGATTTGGAGTCAGCAGCTTCGCATCGTCCGATGATTCGTGATTCCAGGTGAAAGGACGCGGCTGCATCCATGATCCAGCTTGCATCTTTCGGGTCGCAATAGATTTCCATGCGGTGCCCCATATTAAAAACCTGATACATTTCTTTCCAAGCAGTCTTGCTCTCTTCCCGGATCAGACGGAAGAGCGGAGGGACAGGAAAGACGTTGTCTTTGATGATTCGAAGGTTGTCTACGAAATGCAACACTTTGGTCTGACCGCCGCCGCTGCAATGAACCATGCCGTGCACGGCCTTACGGTTTTCCTGCAGTATCGCCCGGATGACCGGCGCATACGTCCGAGTCGGTGATAATACCAGTTTGCCTGCACTAACAAATCGGCCTCCTCCCGTGTCAACAGGATCGGTAAGTCTCTTGGAGCCGATGTAGGTCACGGATGCATCAAGTCCAGAGTCAAAGGTTTCCGGATACTTGATCCCTACTTGTTTTTCAAAGACATCATGACGGGCAGAAGTCAGTCCGTTGCTTCCCATCCCGCCGTTGTACTCGTGTTCGTAACGCGTCTGCCCGTAGGAAGCAAGTCCTATAATGACATCGCCTTCACGGATGGTGTGGTTGGATATGACTTCGTCGCGTCGCATGCGTGCGGTTACCGTGGAGTCCACGATGACCGTGCGAACGAGATCGCCTACATCGGCCGTTTCTCCGCCGGTAAGGATGATGTTGATACCATAGCTACGCAGCTGCTCGCACAGGGCTTCGGTTCCTTCGATGATCGCTTGGATTACTTCGCCCGGAATCAATCGCTTGTTCCTTCCGATAGTGGAGGACAGCAGTATGGAATCCGTAGCCCCGACACACAGGAGGTCGTCCGTATTCATAACGATGGCGTCCTGAGCAATTCCCTTCCAAACGGAAAGGTCACCGGTCTCTCTCCAATAGGCATAGGCCAAGGAGGACTTGGTTCCGGCGCCGTCCGCGTGCATCACCAGGCAGTGTTCATCACTCCCGGTCAGATGATCCGGCACGATCTTACAAAAGGCGCGAGGAAAGAGTCCTTTGTCCAAATGCCGAATGGCGGCATGGACATCTTCTTTGGTGGCGCTGACGCCGCGTGAAGCGTAGAGGTTGGAGTCTGACATGGTCTCAGGATAAAAAGAAAAAAGCGTTCCGCCGTTTCCGGCAGGAACGCTCATGCTAATAGATTGGCGCTACTTGGCGATTCGGATCTTTTTGCCGGGACGGAAATCG
>CAYWDY010000138.1:4599-6484 GCA_964455985.1 uncultured Flavobacteriales bacterium | reverse complement strand
TGCACTTTTTCGGCATGTTGGGAACCTTGATGTTCTTTATTGGATTCATCACTGCCGGCTACTTGGGGCTGAGCAAGCTGTATTCCGTTTACCATAATCTTCCGGCTCGTCTGATTACCGAACGTCCTTCGTTCTACATCGCACTCACGTCGATGATACTCGGCACCCAACTTTTTCTGGCCGGTTTTCTGGGTGAATTGGTAGCCCGGGCTGCTCCCGACCGCAACCGGTATCAGGTGGCCCGTCGCATGCACCTCTGATGCCCCGCCTTATGAGTGGATCCGACTCGTCCTCACGCCTCCGGATAGCTATCGTCGGTCCTGCGCATCCCTTGCGTGGTGGCATTGCGGATTTCAACCACGCCTTGGCCCAATCCCTTACCAAGGCAGGTCACAGCGTCAGTCTGTTTTCCTTCTACATGCAGTATCCATCGATTCTGTTTCCCGGTAAATCCCAGGTCACGGAGGGAAAGGGTCCGCATGGACTGGATATTCATTCCACCTTAAGCTCGGTCAACCCGTTCAGTTGGTTTTCCACTGCCCGCAAGATTTCTGCGACCATGCCGGACTTGGTCATTGTGCGCTACTGGATGCCATTCATGGCACCTGCGCTGGGGACGTTAGCCCGCAAATTACGCAAACAGGGAATACCTGTCTTGGCCATCACCGATAACGTCCTGCCTCACGAGAAACGGCCGGGCGACTCAATGCTTACACGTTACTTTGTCAAATCGTGTGATGGCTTTATCGCCATGTCACGTTCCGTACTCGAAGATCTTTCGGCATTCACGGATACGACAAACAAGCTATTTCTTCCTCATCCGCTCTACGATACATTCGGAGAAGCTGTCGGAAAATCCGATGCCCGACATCGACTGGGTTACTTCGATACCGATTCCCTGATTTTATTCTTCGGGTTCATCCGACGATACAAAGGACTCGATCTTCTCTTGGAGGCCTTGGCTGCCCCCCGGTTAAAAGAAAGAAATGTGAAACTCTTGGTAGCCGGCGAATTCTACGAGGATGAAAAACCATACCGGGAAATGGTCCGTCGATTAGGCCTTTCCGATCAGGTACGTTTCGACAGCGAGTTCATTCCTCAGGAAAAGATAAAGGACTATTTCTGTGCCGCTGACATCGTGGTTCAACCTTACCGAAGCGCCACTCAGAGCGGCATTACCCAGATCGCATATCATTTCGGTCGCCCGATGCTGGTTACCCGTGTCGGTGGTTTGGCAGAGATTGTCGATCACGACAAGAGCGGCTATGTGGTTCCGGCCGATCCCACTTCGATTGCTACTGCTTTGGATGATTTCTACCAACATGCCCGTGAGCGTGATATGGCATCCGAAGTGGAGAAAGCCAAAATCCGATTCTCCTGGAATACCTTCATTGAATCGTTGATCCGTTTTCATGCTACGATTAAAAAGTAGTGTCATCCTGTTGTTGTTCATCGGCTCTTCGCTTACGCTGAAGGCTGCTTGGCTTCGCGGAACGGTACGGGAATCTTCCGGTAATCCACTTCCTTTCGTCAACTTGGTGGTCAAAGGGACCTCGATCGGGACTACCGCCAACAGCGAGGGCTACTTCCGCATGGAGCTCACTCCCGGAAAGTATGAGCTGGTCTTTTCCATGATCGGTTTCCGCCAGCGCACTGAAATGGTCATTCTTTCATCGGACGGCCTATCGATGGATGTGGTTATGGAAGCCGAGTCCTACCAGTTACGGGAGCTGACGGTGAAGGCGGATGCTGAAGATCCTGCCTATGAAATCATTCGCCAAGCACAGCGGAAACGCGAATACTACCGCGAACAAGTCCCTGCCTATACGTGTCATGCGTACGTGAAGTCCACCCAACGCTTAACGGCTTACCCCAAACGTTTCAT
>CAYWDY010000138.1:0-4589 GCA_964455985.1 uncultured Flavobacteriales bacterium | reverse complement strand
CAGATGACATGAAGGAGGTCATGGTCTCCAGAAAAGTCAGTGGTAATCCCAAGACCTACAGTTTCAACCGGGGAGCGGATCTGGTTCGATTTTCGTTGTACGACCCGTTGGTGGATTTCAGCGGACTTACTCCACGCGGCATCCTGTCGCCCATCGGCCCCAGCGCGTTGTTCAATTACAAGTTCAGGTTGGAAGGAACGTTCGCCGAGAACAACCGGCTGGTGCATAAGATCGAAGTCATTCCCCGTCGAATCCACGACCCTGTATTTACCGGTTGGCGGTACATCGTCGACGGCGAGTGGCGTGTACACTCGTCGGATCTTTTCATTACCCGTAATCAGTCCTTACAATTCCTGGACACCTTCCGTATTCGTCAGTATCACGTTCCCTTGGAGGGCGGTATATGGATGCCTACTCAGACACAGCTGGGACTACATTTCAATCTCTTCGGATTTGTGGGAGATGGAGATATCGTCGGGGTTTTCAGTGGCTACGACCTGGACACGGCGCTTACAGCCAAGGATTTCAACGGAGAGGTGCTCAGGGTAGATAAGTCATCCAACACCAAAGATTCATCCTATTGGTCGGCCTTTAGACCAGTTCCATTGACGGCTGCTGAGATTCGCGACTACTCCCGGAGCGACAGTGTTTACCAAGTGGAAGAGTCAAGACCGTATCGGGATTCGGTCGACAAAGCTTCCAATAGGTTCGCAGGGGGAGCGATCATTTCCGGATATAGACATCAGAACAGTTACAAGAACAACGATTGGTCCATCCGATCGCCATTGACAGAAGTTCAGTTCAATACCGTCCAGGGTTGGACAGTGGGATTGGGTGGGGAGTTCAACCACCGGCAGGAGCGGGAGGGAAGGTCAATCTGGTCGGTCAGTCCGGAAGTGCGGTACGGATTCGCCACAGAACGGTTTTACGGTAAGGTCAGTGCTCGCTGGAACTACGACCCCATGGTCATCGGGCGTTGGTCTTTCCAAGCCGGTTCAGAAGCCGTGCAGTTCAACGGGAATACCCCCATCACACCCGCCGTGAATTCTGCCTACTCGCTGATCTCCCGCCTGAACTACATGAAGCTCTACCAAGAAGACTATGTTGAGCTGGCGCAACGTTCGGAATGGTTTAACGGCGGTAGCCTCACGTTTTCCACGCGCTACTCGTACCGTTCCCCGTTGGAAAACCGATCCGATTATTCCTTCTCCCGTTCTGATCGTGAGTATACTTCCAATGATCCTATCCTGTTAGATCAAGATACCGTAACCGTTGAGCCACACGCTGCCTTGCTTTTCCGTTTCAATTTCAAGTGGACTCCCGGCCAGCGGTATGTGACCCGACCCGAAGGAAAATGGATTGACGACGACAGTCCTTGGCCTACATTCGCCTTTAATTTTCGCGAAGGTATTCCGCTTGCCGAGCAATCACCGGATTTTACTTACCTCTACGGTTCGTTGGAAGACCGCGTGAGCTGGGGGTTGTTGGGGGAATTGAACTACCGCGTGGGAGCAGGAAAATACTTACGCAAGTCGGTATTGCCCTTCATGGATTGGACGCATTTTAACGGTAACCAGACGATCGTCTCCGGGTTTGGTTTGTCCGATTTCATGCATTTGGATTATTACGCATACAGCACGAACACCTCATTCTGGGAGTTACATGCCGAACAACATTTCAAAGGATTTCTGCTGAACAAGCTTCCCTTGATTCGTCGTTTGAGGTTGAACGAAATCATCAGTGCTCATCATTTTACCCTGCAGGGCGGTACATCCCATACCGAGTTCGGATTGGGCTTTGAGAAGCTCAATATCTTTCGGGTTCAGCTCTACTTCGTTTACGAAGAGCAGAAGTTGCAATCGCCGGGTCTTGTTTTGGGAATCAAACAGCTCTTCTAGTTCAAATCCGTTTCATTATTACCAAATACAGACCTGTTTGAGGAATCAAAGGGTTCCTTATATTCGTCCTCGTTATCAACGACCTATGAATCCAAAGAAATACCTTACCTCCCGAACCAAAAAACGACCTGTTTACACGACCTTCCTTCGTGGATTGCTACAACGTAAGGTTAGGGGATTGGACGCCTTGGCCATAGCGTTGAATAAGGAGGCATTCAAGAAAATAGACTGTTTGGATTGTGCCAATTGCTGCACGGTGATGTCGCCCACCTACAAGAAAAGTGACATTAAAAGAATCGCCCGTCACCTGGGAATGTCATATCAGCAGCCCTTCGACAAATACCTGTACAAGGACGAAACGGGGGATTTTATGAACCGCAAGACGCCTTGTCAATTTCTTAAGGCGGATAAGAAATGCAGTATATACCCGGTACGTCCCGATGATTGCCGGGGCTTTCCTCATACGCAGAATAAGGACTTTAAGCTGTATATCAGCGGAACCCACAAGCAGAATATCTCCTATTGTCCGGCTACCCTGCATGTCGTTGAGCGTTTGTATCAGATCATCATCGACAAGAAACAGCGTAATCTGTCAGCCGATTTGGCGAAGTCCATCAAACCTGACGGATACGGATTCTCCAATTGATCCTATAACTAAACTTCACGCCATGAAAAAACAATGGATTCCAGTTCTGCTGTTTGCCATGCTTACAGCTGTTCAAGCTGATGCACAAACTTCCAAAGCTCAAAAGGGATTTGGTGTGACGGTGGTCCAGACCCAGCCCGAGTTTCCTGGGGGAACTGACAGTCTGCAATCCTATATCCAACGTAATCTTCAGTATCCGGCCGAAGCCTTCAAGGCCCGTATTCAGGGTCGTACCTATATCGGATTCACAGTGACTTCCGAGGGAAAGGTGACCAAGGCTAAAGTTCTTAAAAGCGCCAATGCGCTTTTGGATGAAGAGGCGGTGCGAATGATATCGGGCATGCCGGACTGGAAACCGGGTACAGCCAGCGGTAAGCCGGTCAATGTGGATTACATTCTGCCGATCGATTTTATTCTTCCGCCTGCTAAAAACTGATTGATTTTGGAAATTTAGGATGAAAAAAAGCCGGAGGATATCCTCCGGCTTTTTTCGTGTCATCTTTCGACAACTGGTCGACTTATTTTTCGATAACCAGTTTCTTCACTTGACGAACATCAGCATTGACCACTTCGACGAAGTAGATGCCTTTGCTCAGGGAGGTCACGTCAACGGCGAACTTATTGAAGCCCGAGGTGACGTTGAGGGAACGGGAAACAGCCACTTTGACGACCATGTCATAGATGGTCAAGCTGTACTGTGAAGCATTATCCGCATTCATCATGACATTCACTTCGTTTTGAGTAGGGTTCGGATAAAGTACGAGTTCGTTGATGCTTGCATCAACAAAGGCGTCTTCCGTGGTGCCGTCAGCGTTGAAACGGAAGTTAGTACTTCCTACATCTACACGCAAGTTGTAACATACGCTGGTGTTCACACCGGCAGTGGTGGCAGAGTAGGGATAAATGTACAGGTAATAGGTCGCTGCGGTGGTTACGTTGCGTATGATGGTTTCAGAAGTGGTTCCACCGTTGGCTGACGTGGTCAAGGTCGTACCGGTAGAACTCAACAGGCGCATGTCATAATCGGCAGGTAGGTTGGAGAGTACTGCTCTCAATCTGGTGTTCGGAGTGGTTGTGGTGAACTTGAAGTAATCTTTGTCGGTTGTAGCTCCAATCTTTGCTGTGATGTTCGAATTTGTAGCGATGGTTTTAGCCGCAGTACGTGATTCGTTGGGCTCATAGGTATCCGTGCATGTAGTAGCCACCAAGGTGGTGAAGTTGGTGCCAGCTACCGCAGTTCCAGAAAGGCCATTGCAGTTGGCGGTAACCTGCCAAGCGTAGGCTGAGTTCGAGGTAAGTCCAGATAAGGTGGCTGTAGCCGCTGTCACCGTGACGGAAGTCCATGCCGTTGCCGTAGCCAAGCGGTATTGAACCGTATAGTTCACGGCTCCTGAAACAGCGCCCCAGCTAAGAACTGCGCCCGAAGAGGTGATTCCGGAAGTGGTCAACGCTGTAGGGTCGCCGCAAGAGGTAGCAAGAGTAGCGAAGGTGCCTGATGCCGCAGTACTTACGCCAGCTGAGCATACGGCTTGGACGGTGAAAGCGTAGCTTGTGCCACCATTCAGGCCGGAAACAGCCAAAGAGTTGGTGGTCGTGGAGGTGCTGGTGCAGGAAGTGGTTCCGGAAACGCAATATTGTACATTGTAGCTGGATGCACCGCTGACGGTGGTCCAGCCCAACGTGGCCGAAGTGCCGGTTACGTTAGAGGCAGCCAAATTCGTGGGGGCTCCGCAGCCGGAAGGAGGAGTACATCCTTGAGACGTGGTCAGGGAAACACGCGCACCGCCGGAGGCGAACAGAGCGTTCATGGCCGAAGATTGTCCGGCGGTGAACATGTACATACAAGCATCGTCGGTGTAATCCATGTAATTCATGGTCATTTCAACCGGAGTGCCTGAACAGGTAGAAAGGTGAGGGTAGGCAGGGCAACCGTAGTTGGCCGTGTTATGGGTAGGTGTATCGCTGATGCCGTCGCTGCCGCAATTGGCGTCACCCCAGATGTGGCGAAGGTTCAACCAGTGGCCCACTTCGTGGGTTGCGGTACG
>CAYWDY010000137.1:3986-6610 GCA_964455985.1 uncultured Flavobacteriales bacterium | reverse complement strand
TCATCCCTACTCGCACCACTACCGCCACCACCATAGAGAAATCCGGGATTCCCATTATTATCGTTCTGAACACCGTCGCCGCCATTACCACCATTTACTGCTGTTCCACTTCCACCAAAACGACCGTTGGCATTTCCTCCGTTACCGTTAGAGCCAGCTCCACCTCCGCCCCCGCCGGAATATCCGCCAGAAGCATTGGCGCCGTTTCCACCAGCATATCGGATGGTACCAATGCTGTTGTTTATACTACCGCCAGATGCACCTGTAGAAGAGTTAATATTTACACCGCCGCCTCCCGCTGCCACCACTAAACTACCGAAACTGGAGTTTCCTCCGGCAACTCCGGCAGCACCTCCTGCTCCAACAGTGACTGTGTATGTGGTTCCAGGCGTAACGATAAGACTTGAAGATGCATAAGCGCCGCCACCACCGCCGCCACCTTGTCCGTCGAATGAAGTACGTGTAGCTCCGCCACCACCAGCGCCCCACGCTTCAACTCGAACACAACTGACTCCCGAAGGAATGGTAAACGTTCCTGAATTGGAAAACAATCGAATGAATGGGGTGAACGAAGCGGTGTTGCCTCCATTCAATGCGGTGGTGCATACCGATGGACTGACTCCTGATGAGAGCGAAGTAACGGTAAGGGTAGTGGTTCCCGCGTTGCTTATGGCAACCGTACTAAATGTGCCAGCACCCGCTGAATTAACCGTCATACTCGCCGTAAGCCCGGAAGCTACCTGAGCACCGGATAATGAATAAGTAACTGTGTATGTGCCTATGGGCAAACCTGCTGCTGTACTGGAAACGGTAACCGAGGCGGATTGTCCGATAGTAGTTACTGTTGCACTGGTGGTATTCAAGGAATACGTGGGACACGTGTAATCAAGTTGAAGATAACCGCTTGCACCAGTTCCACCCGTTCGGTTGGTGGTGCTCAACCTACTGGAGCCGCCGCCACCACCACCATAATTGCTTCCTGCATTGCCGTTTGCGCCATTACCCGTGGCACCCAAGCTGACACCATCAGAGCCTCTACCACCGTTCTGCACAGTAGCTGCTCCTCCAGTAACCCCAGAAGCATTGGCCCCATTCCCGGTGGATCCGGCTCCACCGCCGCCACCGCCTGAAAATCCTCCCAATGCATTGGCTCCATTACCTCCACTGTACTTTAGAGTTCCTACCGAAGCCGCAGCACTTCCTCCAGCAGCACCTGCTGTGGAGTTGGTCGATACACCGTTACCGCCGACAGCGACAATACTGTTGGTGTTGAAGCTCGTTGATGCACCGCTACCGGAATTCGTTCCCGCTACACCACCGGTACCCACAGTCACCGGATAAGTAAGTCCAGGCGTTACATTCACGGAGCCGCTGGAGAATGCTCCACCGCCTCCACCGCCCGCTTGACCGTTGGATGTGCTAGAACCACCGGCGCCACCGGCGCCCCATGCTCTGATTTGTACCGATGTCACTCCGGCCGGAACGGTGAATGTTCCGGAACTGGTATAGTTTCGCGTCACTTGAGCCGACAAAAAAATCGGCAAGCAAGTGACGATAATGCAATAAAAAAGAAGCCTCTTCGGATGACCGGCAGGTATATTCATAAATTGGGAATAGATTGTTCCCAAATTTACAATACGGCACCCCTAACTCACTGTTAAATTATTGGTATTCAACGCACTTTGGCAAATGGAAGAAAAAACTTGGTGAATAAAAATCGAATTAGGGGAGCTCCCTGATTTCATGTGAAATGTCCTTTATTTCGCTACGAAATAAAGCAGGAGAGGAAGGGAAAGTAAGGCGATCAACCACCACCACGCTTGCTGGTGCGCAAAGTTGAGTGTCCAACCCATAACGGGGAATCGCTTGGGCAACCATACCCGTGGATCCCGCGGATTGAAGTAGAATCCGAAGGCCCGCCAATTGGAAGGGTCCGAGTGCCAACGATCCAGTTGCTCTTGGGACGGTTTATCGCTCATTGAATTCCTGCTTCGAAAATCAAAGCACTAAAGTACAGCTATTAGTCTCTATATCACATCCTTTCTCCTTTCTCATTTCTCCTTTCTCCTTAAACTTTTCTCCTCCCCATTCTCTACTTTTACTCCCATGACCGAACAGGAGCAGTTATCCGTTTTCGATATGTTTAAAATCGGTGTTGGACCGTCCAGTTCGCACACCCTCGGCCCGTGGCGGGCAGCTCATTTGTTCCTTCAAGCGTTACAACATAGTAATTGGCTCAACCAGATAGGCTCCGTCCGAATCGATCTCTACGGATCGTTGGCCAAAACAGGAAAAGGTCACGGAACCGATATCGCGCTGCAACTGGGATTGTGCGGATTCGATCCGGTGACGTTCGACGTAAATGCCATCACACCAACCATTCATAGCATTCAAGAGAATCGTACACTATCGCTGAATCAGGCACATGCTGTCATGTTCCATCCCGATCAGGATATCGTTTTCCATCTCTCCGAAAGCTTACCGTTTCATCCCAATGCGCTTCGTATTTCCGCCACAACGACCTCCGGTGATACGATCCAGGAAACATATTATTCCGTTGGCGGCGGTTTCGTCGTGCAAGAATCGGAACAGGCATCGACTGACTCGGCTGCTCGTCCCGCTTT
>CAYWDY010000137.1:1188-3976 GCA_964455985.1 uncultured Flavobacteriales bacterium | reverse complement strand
TGCGTCATTGCGATGAAGAGAAATCTTCAATATCACGTATCGGTGGGGAAAACGAAGTGTGTTGGAATTCCCCGAAGGATATTTTAGCCGGAGTATCTCGGATCGAAACGGTCATGATGGATTGTATCTTCCGCGGATGTCATTCCAAAGGTGAATTAACGGGTGGACTTCGAGTCACGCGTCGCGCCGAAGCCATGAATACAAATCTTATCGGCACCAAGAAATACGATGGTTTCCTGCCATGGTCAATGATCATACGCGAAGGAGGTGATCATTTCCGCTACACCCTCGATTGGGTCAGTTGCTTCGCGTTAGCGGTCAACGAAGAGAACGCCTCCTTCGGTCGCGTAGTCACCGCTCCGACCAACGGTGCCGCCGGTGTGATTCCCGCCGTATTGCTTTACTACAGACTGTTTTGTCGGAAAGAGGACAAATCCTATCCGGACCAGCAAGACGTGCTTAACTTCCTGCTGACGGCATCGGAGATCGGCAGTATCTTTAAGAAAGGCGCTACCATTTCTGCCGCTATGGGTGGGTGTCAGGCCGAAATCGGAGTTTCATCTGCCATGGCCGCCGGTGCACTCACCGAATGTCTGGGTGGCTCACCGCGGCAAGTCCTCATGGCTGCTGAGATCGCTATGGAACATCACCTCGGTCTCACTTGCGATCCGATCAAAGGACTGGTACAGATCCCATGCATCGAACGGAATACCATGGGAGCCATCAAAGCGATTACGGCCGCTCAATTGGCGTTGAGTAGTGATCCGTCGAAAGCACGCGTTTCGCTGGATGATGTGGTGCGCACCATGTGGAATACCGCGCTCGATATGAATACGAAATTCAAAGAGACCGCAGAAGGCGGACTGGCTACCGCCGTTCCGATTTCACTGTCGGAATGCTGATGCTCTTTCTCTTTGGCTACTGGAAAATAGGAACGAATTAAAATACCTTCCCCTGATCGTATCCGATTATTCCAAAATCAGTTTTCGGGTCACAAAGTCTAAGCCATCTCCCACTCGACACGAGTATACACCGGCGGGTATTCCGCTAAGGGATAGTGAGCCGCTGCTTGGCAGCTGTTCTTGCTTAACGATCAACTTGCCGTCCAACGAAAAAAGTTCCACGCTGATCAAAGGGGAACGCGCATCCGTCCATTGCCAATTCAAACGGTTGGAAACAGGATTCGGAAACAATAGCATGCTAGGCTGGGGCCGCATCGGAATGACCGTCTGCAATGATTGCTGTCCGAAAGCATCCGTCCGGACTAAATACACGTTAGAATAATAATTGATGGAATCTACATATTCTCCGGCCAACAGGAATCCTCCATCATGTAATGCAATCGGCCACCAGAATTTGTTATTGCCATTAGAGGCTCCACCGTAGGTCTGAGTCCAGGTGATAGCCCCGGCGGTATCTAACCGGTACATGATGGCACGAAGGGATGTACCCACCAATTTTTGTCCGCATAAAAGATATCCGCTGTCGGCTACGGCAGTAAATCCGAACGGTTCATCCGACTCCTGGATTTTAACTGGACGCTGCGTGATGGTATTGGTCCATAACGTATCAAACGAATCGTTGAGACGCAACAACCAGATGTCGAACCGGTCAATGATGTACCCGGTTTTCGCCGCTAACATATACCCGCCTTGCGGAAGTCGTTCCAGTTTCTGCGCGACTTCACCCGTCGAAGGAAGATTGAAAAAATAGTCGGTCACGTAATTCAAGGCAGTATCCAACTCAACGAGGTCAGCACCGAAGGTGGTCTGGAAGCGGGATCCAACCAGCATATAGTGGCTGTTAGGTAATTCAACGACCGACTGTGCAAACGAATTGGCACCGGATCCCAAGGAAAAGGTGTAAAGCAATGCACCGCTCGCAGAAAATTTCCGAATCGTACCCCGTGCGTAACCGCCGAGACTGATCCAACCGCAGCCAAGGATCGAACCATCGGAAGTCTCTATGGCGTCATACATGCGGTCGTTACCGATGTTGTTGACGATCCGTGTCCACACCGTATCACAGTTGGCATCGAATCGGAATATCCACCAATCCGAATTGGTAGCCGGCTGACTGCTGAAGGAATACGTGGTGGCTGCCATGACATATCCACCATCAGCGGTAGGCTTGATGGTCGCGGCGAAATCACTGCTGGCTCCTCCCCAGGATTTGGTCCAGATCAAATTACCCATTGAATCGGTTTTCATCAACAAGATGTCATACCGACCGGTTGAATCCTGTCCGCGTCCGGCCACCAGAAATCCACCGTCAGCAGTCTGCAAAGCGCATTGACCATCCTGAAAAAGGGTGTCGCCAAAATTCTTTTCGAATGTAATCTGGGAAAAACCCAAGAGGGGGCAAAGCACGAGGAGTAACACTGTTCTAAGCATGGCCATAGGATCTAGTATACGGATTAAAAATATGTACACGTATCAACACGAAATTATACCGCTCTTCGTTTACCAAAGCTGATCATTTTCTGATTAGAAGGCAGACATAACTATTTCGAATGCCATGTACGGTGAAGTGTATTGAAATCTGAGCAACATAGTACAGGAAAAGTGAACACGAGAACTCTCCCGTTATCAATCCAATTTAAGGACAGCCAAAAAGGCCTGCTGGGGAATCTCCACGTTTCCAACTTGACGCATGCGTTTCTTTCCTTCCTTCTGCTTTTCCAACAGCTTTCGTTTACGGGAAATATCACCGCCGTAACATTTTGCAGTAACGTCTTTTCTCAAAGCCTTGACGGTTTCTCGAGCAATGATTTTCGAACCTATGGAGG
>CAYWDY010000137.1:0-1178 GCA_964455985.1 uncultured Flavobacteriales bacterium | reverse complement strand
CTTGGATGATGATCTCGAACTGTTGACGCGTGATCAACTCCTTGAGCTTCTCGCACATCTTCTTCCCGAATTCATACGAGTGACTGCGGTGCACCAAGGCTGAAAGCGCATCCACCGGTTCGCTGTTCAACCGGATATCGAGCTTGACCAGATCCGATTGCTGATAGCCGATGGGATGATAATCGAATGAAGCGTATCCTTTGGAAATGGATTTGAGTTTATCGTAGAAATCGAACACGATTTCTGCCAGCGGCATATCGAATTGCAACTCGACACGATCCGTAGTCAGGTAATTCTGGTTGACGATGACACCGCGCTTGCCGATGCACAACGTCATGATGGAACCGATGAATTCCGACTTGGTGATGATCTGTGCACGGATATAGGGCTCCTCGATCTTTTCGAGGTGATTGGGGTCCGGCATCTCGCTCGGATTGTGAATCTCCTGCACTTCACCGTTGGTGAGGTAGGCGGTGTAGGATACGTTCGGTACGGTGGTGATCACCGTCATGTTGAATTCACGCTCGAGTCGCTCCTGGATGATCTCCATGTGCAACATGCCGAGGAAGCCGCAACGGAAACCGAAGCCAAGGGCTGCAGACGCTTCCGGCTGAAATACCAGCGAAGCATCGTTGAGCTGCAGCTTCTCCATCGAGTTACGCAACTCTTCATACTCATCCGTGTCCACAGGATAAATACCGGCGAATACCATCGGCTTCACGTCCTCAAAACCTTTGATGGCTTCGGTACACGGACGGTCACGCGTGGTGATGGTATCCCCTACCTTGACTTCAGATGCCTGCTTGATGCCAGATATAATATAACCCACATCGCCCGTTTTCACTTCGTTACGCGGATGCTTGTCGAGTTTGAGGATGCCGATTTCGTCGGCAATGTATTCTTTGCCGGTGTTGACGAATTTGACTTTATCGTTCTTGCGAATCACACCGTCAATGACGCGAAAATACGCGATGATGCCTCGGAACGAATTGAAGACGGAGTCGAAAATCAGCGCCTTCAACGGAGCCTCAGGTTCGCCCTTCGGTGCCGGAATACGCTCTACGATGGCCTGCAGGATGTCTTCGATACCCAGACCGGTTTTGGCACTGGCCGGAATGATCTCCTCCCGTTCGCACATCACCAAATCCGTAATCTGGTCTTTCACCACTTCCGGATTA
>CAYWDY010000136.1:4289-6617 GCA_964455985.1 uncultured Flavobacteriales bacterium | reverse complement strand
ACAGCCGCTCCGTATTGGGCATCGAATTCGGTGATGATGCCGTCCAACAAGCGTTTCGAAATGCCGAAGTGAATGGCATTCCCAACGCCCACTTTCTAGCCGGAGACCTCAAAGACATGTTGCGCACGGATCACGTTCGCTCATTCGGAAAACCGGATGTGGTCATCACCGATCCGCCTCGCTCCGGTCATCACCGGGACGTGAATCAGGTGCTTCTGGAACTCCTCTCCGACCGCATCGTCTACATCAGCTGCAACCCCCGCACGCAAGAGCGGGATGTGCGTATACTCTCATCGCACTACCGACTGGAGAAAGTTCAACCCTTTGACATGTTTCCGCAGACCGGTCATATCGAAAACCTGGCCTTGCTAACAAGAAAATAATTAAGCGGATCAGATTCCATAAGTACCTATGGAATCACCACGTAAATCTGTTACGGCGTGATCGCCATGACGAAGTTAAGGTTGTTGTTATTGAACAGATCGAAATCAAACGTGTCTACAAAACCGTCACCATTCAGATCCGTGTTGTAGTAGCCGAACATGAAATTCAAGTTGTCCTGATTATACAGATCGAAATCGAAAGCATCGACGAACCCATCCCGATTCATATCACCGGAGAAAAGTCCGAAGTACCCTCCGCCCAGCGAGGCTATGTTACTTCCGTATGAACTGGCAGCTGCTTGACTGAAATCATAACTTCCGTTGGCACTGAGCGTGACAGGAGCCGCCGTCCACGTTTCGATACTGCTTCGGTGTTTGACGACCAACCAATACGATTGCGACGCGGTAGCCAAGGGGAAGTAAAAGGTCGCCTGACCTGACGTACTGAGGACTCCATTCAAGGAGGAAACCAGTATGGAAGGATCAGCAGTATTTCGCAATTCCACGGAAATGGTATCAGTTTGATCAACCGTAGCTCCGGCAACACCGGCGTTGAGCAATACAGGCTGCATCGTTCCGGAACCGAGATAATAGCCTTCGATGAAAACCGTCAAGTTGTACGGAACCGTACACGGGGGAATAGCGTTGACAATCGTACTGGCCGGAGAACGACCGTCTGCATCAGATGCGGAATACAGCTCTCCATTGAAATACGCCACTCCCGTGAAAGGGCGGTTCGGATAATACATGTCATAATTGACAGCACATCCTGAAGCCCTCCAAGAAAGACTGGTGCGTAACCGCAAGGGTGACGCATTCTGAACATAATTGAACTTCAGATTGGGAGAAACGCAAGAGAACGGAACCGAGTTGGTCAGACGCAATCGGGCTACTCGAAGCGGGGCAGTACCGATCGAAGTGGAAACACACGAAGCGCTCGTTATACGCACGCCTGTATTGACCGAGCAATTGATCAGTCTGTCCGTTGAATTCCAGGAGAAGGATCCGTTGTAACCCGCAGATGCCAGTTGCGAGGAAGAAGCGACAGTTGAAACAGAGATAGCACCTGAAGCAATCCATGCAGAATCCACATAGATGCCCGCTTGGAACGTTCTCAACTGAAACGATGTAGTCGCACCCACAGCCTTGACCATGACATCGAATTCGAAAACGGTGGACGAGGAGTAACCCGGGTTATCCATGTAGACAGAGAACGAAGGATCCTGGGAGAATGCTTGTGAAGGAAGCAACCCAAGAAATCCAAGCAAACAGGCTAAAATCCGGAATCTACTCATGGTGGGAACTGATGACCCGTTGACAGGGTTTATGATTTTAAATATAGTGACTTTACAGTCGGTTTGCAATGGAACTTCCTGAATTCTTACGGTTTCAGGTAAAAATCAGAGAGGCCGTTCCCGATGGGAATGGCCTCTCTGATTTACTGGATTCAGAAGAATTATTCTACGACCAGACGGAGCGTCTGAACATCACCGCTCTGAGACTGAACGTTCAGGAGGTAGATACCCTTAACCACTTGGCTAAGTTCGATCTCCTGTACATTCAAGCCTTCGACAGCGTTGACCGTCGTGCTGTAGATCTGCTTGCCCAACAGGTCAACCAGACGTACGGTGTAGCGGTCAGCGGAAGAAGCCGTGAAGTTGACCGTGACCTTGCCAGAAGCAGGGTTCGGGAACGCCGTGAGAACCGGAGCAACATCAGACTGTGACTGACGACAAGCCAAGTTTACCGTAACCGTTTTACGGCTAGGCTGGCTGGCACCACACTGGTTGACAGCATTAACCGACACAGAAGCTGAGGTAGCAGTTGCCGCGTTGAAGTTGACCGTAGCAGAAGTTCCTGCGCCTACGATACTGGCACCGCCGGTGATTGCCCACGTGTAAGAGGTTGCACCTGTAACAGCAGCTACAGAGAAGGCAACACCAGA
>CAYWDY010000136.1:0-4279 GCA_964455985.1 uncultured Flavobacteriales bacterium | reverse complement strand
CCGCAGGAGCTTTGCAGACTGCTAAACAACGGGCAGCACTGGAGCCACAGGAATTGTTAGCCGTAACACACAGGTTTCCGGTATTGAACGTAGCGCCGATAGAGACCGTGATGGCCGTACCCGTGTTTGATGTAATCGTCATACCGGTAGGAACAGTCCAAGAGTATGAAGTAGCTCCAGCTACTGCAGCGATAGAGTACGAAGCAGTGCTTGTACCGGCAGCAATACAAAGGTTATTGGCAGGACCGGTGATAGCACCAGGCTGAAGCGGGCTCTTATAGAGGTTGTAAGCGCGTGAGCTGTTTCCGCATGGCGTGGTCACCGTGCAAGTCAATACGCCACCATTCCAGTTGGCAGCCGTGCTGACCGTGCAGGAAGTACCGTTGGAGCTGACAACCGTAGCATTACCCGTCACAGCCCATGAGTATCCGGAGATGCCGGAGCCTGAAGCAGCTGAAATGCTGTAGTTGACGGTCTGGTTAGGACATACGTAGATAGGACCGGACAGAGCCGAGGTAATCGTAGCCAAACCGCTGAGAGAGAGGTAGCGGATAGACGACGTGCCGACACAGTTGGAAGCGGTAACACCCAAAGAAGCGCTGGCGAAGCCGGAAGCCACACTCAGTTGGATGGTGTTCGTTCCCTGACCGCTGATGATGGTAGCAGTGGTGGTATTGACCGTCCAGTTGTAGCTGAGCGCGTTGGCAACCGGAGCTACTGAATAGGTATAAACACCAGGGCCACAAGCGGTAGCCGGACCGGAAATGACTCCAGGCAGGTTAGGCTTGACCGTCAGGACAGGCACATTCATGCAAGACTGGCCACCGCCACCGCAGGTGTTGGTAGGCGTTACGCAGATGAATCCGCCGTTGTAGCTGTTTCCGAACGTTACCGTGATAGAGGTCGTGTTCGAAGAACCGGTAGCACCGGCAGGCAGAACCCAGTTGTAACCGGAAGCGCCGGCTACAGGGGCAATGCTGTAGACATAAACCGATCCACGGCAAGCACCGGGAGAACCGCTGACAGGACCAGCAGCGCTAGGAACTGAGCCTACAGCCGTGATGGTAGCTGAAGCAGTACCTGTGCAACCGTTAGCGTCAGTGATGGTCACCGTATAGGATCCACCGCCCAGACCGTTAGCCGTAGCCGTGGTGGCACCGTTAGACCATAGGTAGGTATAAGAACCAGCACCGCCGGAAGCCGTTACCGTAGCTGAACCATCAGATTGGCCGCAAGAAGCGTTGACGGCAGTCGTTGAACCTTGAACTTTGGAAGGCTCCGTAACGGAAACGGAATTGGTGACAGCGATACAACCGTTGTCATCAGCTACTGTAAAGGTGTACGATCCAGCGCCTACTACTTGAACACCGGTACCGATGTAGGTACCCGAACCACCGGCAGCAGAAACACTGATGGAAGCCGTTCCGCCGAAGCAAGCCATTGGAGCAGACAGAGAAGCAGAAGCGGTGAGCGGAGTTCCGGTCACGTCCCAAGAACACGTACCCGTGTTGAAGGTGGCGGACTGGTAACACTCCAGAGCAGGCTGCTGAGGCTGAGAGCCGGTAACATCCCACTGACAAGAAACCGTATTAAAGGAAGCGGACTGCCAGCAAGAGAGACCCGTAGGAGCTGCAGGCTGAGAACCCGTTACATCCCAAGAACAGGTACCGTTGTTGAAGGTAGCGGACTCATAGCAAGCCAAGGTAGGCTGGGCAGGCTGAGTACCCGTTACGTCCCACTGACAGGTTACACCGTTGAAGGAAGCTGACTGATAACATGCCAAGGAAGGTTGTGCAGGCTGAGTGCCGGTTACGTCCCAAGAGCAAGTACCGTTATTGAAAGTAGCAGACTCATAGCAAGCCAGCGTAGGCTGAGCAGGCTGAGTGCCCGTTACGTCCCACTGACAGGTTACACCGTTGAAAGAGGCAGACTGATAACAAGCCAACGAAGGTTGTGCAGGCTGCGTTCCCGTTACGTCCCAAGAACAGGTACCGTTGTTGAAGGTAGCAGACTCATAGCAAGCCAAGCTAGGCTGGGCCGGCTGCGTTCCCGTTACATCCCAAGAACAGGTACCGTTGTTAAAGGTAGCAGACTGATAGCAAGCCAGGCTAGGTTGAGCAGGCTGCGTACCCGTTACATCCCAAGAACAGGTATTGGTATTAAAGGAAGCAGACTCATAGCAAGCCAGCGTAGGCTGAGCAGGCTGCGTTCCCGTTACATCCCACTGACAGGTTACCCCGTTGAAGGTAGCAGATTGATAACAAGCCAAAGTAGGTTGCGCAGGCTGCGTTCCCGTCACATCCCAAGAACAAGTTGCGTTATTGAAAGTGGCCGATTCGTAACAAGCCAGCGTAGGCTGTGCAGGCTGCGTGCCGGTTACATCCCAAGAACAGGTATTGGTATTGAAAGAAGCGGACTGATAGCAAGCCAAGGTAGGTTGGGCAGGCTGAGTGCCCGTCACATCCCAAGAACAGGTACCGTTGTTGAAGGTAGCGGACTCATAGCAAGCCAAGCTAGGCTGGGCAGGCTGGGTGCCCGTTACATCCCACTGACAAGAGGCAGAATTCCATGCAGCAGACTGATAACAAGCCAGGGAAGGCTGAGCAGGCTGAGCAGGCTGGGTGACCGTAGCGGAAGCCGAGGCCGTACAACCGTTAGCATCCGTAACCGTAACAGAATAGGAACCGGCACTCAAGCCGCTGGCTGTAGCGGTTGATCCTGCCGAAGAAGGAGACCAGCTGTAGGTGTAGGGGCTTGTACCGTTAGTGGTGGAAACCGTTACTGAACCATTGGAGGCACCAAAACAAGCGGCGTTAATCGTCGAAGCAGAAGCGGTCATGGAACAAGCCGCAGGAATGGTGAGGGTACAAGGAGTACCGAGTGTACGGTTGGTCGTCGTATTGAAGTTGACCGAACTGGTTCCGGTGTTGACATAGCCGGTAAATCCTGAGGTGGTTATCCAAGCCAAACCCACGTTGGCGTTAGCCACGAAGTTGGTGTTGGTGATGGTCAAACGGAACCTACCGCAATTCACGGTTCCACCGACGGGAATCGGCACATTAGATGCAGCAGCAGAGTTACCGTAAATGGTGGCCGTTTGCGTACACTGCATTAATCTGGAGGAAGCAGTATAGGCAACGTTGTAGGTGGTTCCCAGCGTTGTAAACCAATTGGCTTCGGCAGGATAGCAAGATCCGGTGAGATACTGGTATGAAAACGTGTTCGTTCCGGTGGGAACAATTCCAGCCAAGTGGTTGATACGTGGCGTAAAGGAGTTCAAGTAAATGACCTCACCGGCGTCGCTGGTGTTGTTTACATTCACCTGGTACTCGATGTAGTTCGGACCGGCAGTACAGTTGGAGAGAGTCAAGGACCCTTTGGCTGTACCAAACGATGAGGACACACCGGTCACCATCAGTAACAGAAGCAGCCAATAGTGCTTCCATGAATTAATTGTAGGGATTGATTTCATGTGTATAGGTGTTTGATTGTGTTTTTTGAAGGCCGTAAAATGGAAACTGACTCCCGAAATTAGATGTGATGTGTGTCTTAAGGATTATTCCAATATTAAGCTTAATCGGGGCTGTTTTCCAATAATTTCCCGTAAACGGCTCCTCGCTTGGGGCGAGGAGCCGGTCGGGAGGGGTAATCAGGGCGTAATGGCCATGATGAAGTTCAGGTTATTCGTGTTGAACAGATCGAAGTCGAAGTTGTCAACGAAAGCGTCACCATTCAGGTCGGTATTGTAATACCCGAAGGCGAAGTTCAAGTTGTCGTTGTTGAAGACATCGAAGTCGAAGTTATCCACGAAACCATCTTGGTTCATGTCACCCGTGTAGATGGCCCAAACACCGGGCTCTACTTCCCTCAAGTTATCACCGAACGCTTGAGAACTTGCGCTGGAGAAGTCATACGAGGTAGTAGCAGAAGTCAATACTTGCGTAGCACTCCACGTCTGGATGGAAGAACGATGGCTGATCACAATCCAGTAGGAACTACCAGCAGAAGCGTTGGTGAAGTTGACCTGAGCCGTACCGTCAGTCATCAGAAGCGTAGTAACCGCATCGACGATCACCGTCGGATCCAGGCTGTCACGCAGCTGAACCGTAATGGAGTCAGCTTCTGTTCCGACTGCACCGGATACACCTGCGTTAGCCAACGCAGAGGTCATCGTAGATGAACCGGTATAGTAACCTTCGAGGAACGCCGTCAGGTTCATCGTGACACCGCTGCAAGCGTTGATCGTCAGGTTCAGAACCTGAGTAGCACAAGCGGAGGT
>CAYWDY010000135.1:0-6621 GCA_964455985.1 uncultured Flavobacteriales bacterium | reverse complement strand
GGCGTCGGAAGCGGAAAAGGAAGTATTCAAGTAGGAATAAGAAGCACTGGAAGCACCATCAGCGGAAGTACTGGTATTGAAGGTCAAAAAACCGTTGGTGGAAACCAATACATTGGAAAATGTGGCTCCTTGATACGAGAAACTGAATCCTAAAGGAATCGCATTACTGAGGTTATCGTCCGTAACCGTACCATAGCGCCATGAGGTGATTGAACTTCCGGTTGAGGAGATGGAGCTGTAGGATTGCCCGGTGAGCCGGGTCACATCAAATTGCAACGTGGAGGCGGTAGTGAAGGAGTTGATACTGCAACCGGAAGCGGTTCCTGTTCCGTTGCGAGGTACTACCTGCCAATAGTAGGTGGTATTCCAAGCCAGGGCAGCGGTTGGAGTGTAAGTGGTGGCGCTTTGTGCGGAACTCACCAAAGGCGGAGTACTCGATGTTCCGAAATAGACGTCGTAAGAAGTAGCGTAACCACCGGATGTTCCTGCAGACCAAGAAAGTGTGGTTAAGGGAGAATTTCCAGTACTCGATGTTGCAGGTGAAAACGATGCGGCACAAACCGGCAGGGCAGGAGTGAAGGTGTAGGTTCTTCCCGATGCCAATGCTCCGGTATTGTTATTAACCGCTGAGGTGGTCCCAGCCGTATTGGACGAGGTGGTTACACAAATATAATCTGTTGAAGAATTGGCTAAGCCGATGGAGTATTGACTGGAGTTGGCAACAGCAGCTCCATATACGAAGGTGATTACATGCGTCGACTCGTATAGCCAACATTGAATATGCACGTTCGGTGCATTGGCATTGTTCTTTGTGATGCGAAGAAACCAGTCGATTACGAATTTCCGGTTGGGTGCAGTACCGACAGTCTTATACACGGCTGTTCCATTGGTTCCGAAACTGACATCATCCCAATATGGAGCCAATACCGGAAAGGCCGTGCCGGGCAATGCATTCGCAGCGGTAGTGGGAACTTGGGTGGCTCCGAGTCTAAGCAAACCGTTAGAGCTGACGGAGAACTGGGTGTAATTGGTACCAGCCAGGTTGAAGGTGAATGGGAGATTGGTGACAGCAGAGGCCACATCATCCGTTGTTGCGCCAGAACCGGTAATCAGCACCCCGTCGGGTGTGGTAACAGATTCAGCAACGCCAGTGGTAGTCGTGGAAAACGTATAGGTATTGATGCTCAACTGTGCCCGAAGAACTTGCGGAAGACCAAGACAAAGTAGGGTCATCAGGCAGGCTAAAGGGTAAGCAGAAAACAGGCGCCTCGCGTAAAATAACTTCATGCGTTTCAATGACCATCCGGGATCCGAAAGTGGATCCGCAGTGGGAACACTAATTTATTCAGATTATTCAGTTTTTTGGACTAAATTTGAGTTTTAGGTCCCGTTTTTTTGTGAATCGTGTTATTTTGTATGCGAATGACCCTCGGCATCGTTAACCCCTGAAAACGCCTCAAATTGACGGAATTAGACGCTTCTTTTCATTCGGAATACACCTTCTCGTGGAAGGATATGCCCATTGCCGGTGCCTGGCTTCGTCATTTCTTACACTCCGAGTTCAAACCGGAGTTCCTGATGCCCCCCATCGATAAACTGGTTGAGAATGCACCCGCTCGTGCGGCCGACTTTTTACTTCGACCACTGCTTGCTGAAATTCTGACTGAACAGTATGCCTCCTTGCAAGAGGCTCAGGAGGAAATTTCCCTCGAGGTTCGGGAAAGCTTACGAAAACTCACGCTTCCCGATTCGGTGACGGTAACGACCGGACACCAGTTGCATCCGATTGGTGGTCCTCTGTTCTTTACCTACAAGATCTTGTCGACGGTACGCCTGTCTAAGTCGTTGATCGAAAAAGGAGTTAATGCGGTACCCGTTTTTTGGTTGGCCAGTGAAGACCATGACATGGAAGAGATCCAAGAGTTCCATGCGGGACCTTTGACTGTGAAGTGGTCAACCGATCATCATGGCCCAAGCGGCGACGCTCTTTGTCGAGGACTGGATGCGGTATGGGCTGAGTTGTCAGCCGGATTATCCGGTCAGCCTTTTCTGGAAGACCTCATCGCCTTGTTTGAATCCATTTACACCGACCAGCGAAATCTTTCGTTGGCAACACGAATATGGGTGAACCGGTGTTTCGGTCACTTGGGAGTAGTGGTGTTGGACGCACGTGATGCCCGCCTGAAATCGGAGTTCGTTCCTGCCATGAAGCGTGAACTGCAAACGCAAATGACCCAACAGGCTGTAAATGCGTTGGTGTTGGAAAGCACTTCCTGGGGCGAGCCTGCCATTCATCCCAGGAATATCAACTTGTTTTACATCAACGCTAACGGGCGTTACCGAATCGAAAAAGAAGAGACTGACGATTATAAACTTGTTGGCACAGATCAAGCCTGGGATTTGAATGGGATCCTGAACGAACTAGACCGGCATCCCGAGCGATTCTCTCCGAACGTCTTGATGCGCCCGTTGTATCAGGAGACGATTCTTCCCAACATCGCTTATATCGGGGGAATGGCTGAAATCAACTATTGGCTTCAGCTTAGTCGACTTTTTGACAGTATGGGCGTCAAATTTCCCGCATTGTACCTCAGGAATGCTTTTCTAGTGACTGAGGAAAAGGATTACTCCCGCTTACAGGAATACGGTATCCATCCGAGGGATTTCTTACTGCCGGAGGTTGAATGGGTCAAAATAGCCATGCTTCATTTGGGGAGTGACCGCAGCCCATTGGACGAATCAGCCTCTCGATTGGCACAGGTTTTCGATGAATTGAAAGTCGCTTTTTCTTCGGTGGATAGCACGTTGATAGCCAGTGTGGAATCCGAAAAGGCCAAAACCTTGAAAGGCCTGGAACACCTCAGCGAAAAGTGGAACAGGGCCGAGAAAAGAAAACAGGAAACGGTTTTGAATCAGTTGCATAAGATCCACCTCAAATGGCATCCGGGCGGTAAGCTGCAAGAACGATCCCAAACCATATTACCATGGCTGGTGAAATACCGGTTCGGCATCATGGATCAGCTGTTAGCGGTTTGTCAACCGATTCCAGAAGGAATGCAGATCCTAAGGCTTGGCAAAGACTGATTCGTTGATATTTTTCGGAGTCACTCGGGTCAGATAAAGTCCAATTCGATTACTTTCGCGCATGCATCAGAAGATCCTTATCATCGACTTTGGATCCCAGTATACCCAGTTGATCGCTCGACGGGTTCGGGAACTGAATGTCTATTGCGAGATCCATCCTTTTCATCATATTCCAGCCCTCACGTCCGACGTAAAAGGGGTGATCTTGTCAGGGTCTCCATCATCGGTCCGTGACCCGGAATCACCGCGAATTGATTTGTCGGCGTTCCGTAAAAAAGTGCCCTTGCTTGGCGTATGTTACGGCGCCCAACTGATGGCTCAGGAAACGGGTGGCGAAGTGCTGCCGTCTCGCATTCGTGAATACGGCCGTGCTCACTTGACGTCTATCGATAGCTCCTGTCCGTTGTTTCAATCCATGAACGCATCCTCCGTGGTTTGGATGTCACACGGAGATACGATTGCTTCATTGCCCGAGGGTATGGTCATTACCGCCAGCACTCCGGATGTGCGCGTAGCCGGATACCGTATCACCGGCGAAAACACCTTTGGTATCCAATTCCACCCGGAGGTCACGCATTCCGAAGAAGGTAAAACCTTGCTGAAGAATTTCGTGACTCGGATTTGCGGATGTGCACAAGACTGGACCCCGGCTTCGTTTGTGGAAGAGACAATAAATTCATTAAAGAAACGACTAGGCAATGATCAGGTTGTACTGGGATTGTCCGGCGGCGTCGATTCTTCGGTGGCAGCCGTACTGTTACATCGCGCCATCGGTAAAAACCTTCATTGCATTTTCGTAGACAACGGCTTGCTTCGATGGAACGAATACCAACAGGTGTTGGATTCGTACCGCCACATGGGATTGAACATCACCGGGGTGGATGCCAAGCAACGGTTTTATGATGCGCTGCAAGGGTTGTCCGATCCCGAGAAGAAACGAAAAGCGATCGGAAAAGTATTCATCGACGTGTTCGATACCGAAGCTCATCGGATCAAGGATGTGAAATGGTTGGGGCAAGGAACCATTTATCCGGATGTGATTGAATCCGTCAGTGTCAAGGGCCCTTCCGCTACGATCAAATCGCACCACAACGTGGGTGGACTACCGGATTACATGAAATTGCAGGTGGTTGAGCCGTTGAACACCCTCTTCAAAGACGAGGTGCGCCGCGTCGGCTTGGAGTTAGGCATTGATCCCAATATATTGAACAGGCATCCGTTTCCAGGACCGGGATTAGCGATACGAATCTTGGGAGATATTACCGAAGAGAAAGTCAACAAACTGCAGCAGGCAGATGCACTTTTTATTGACGCTTTGAAGAGAGAAAAATTATACGACCAGGTTTGGCAGGCAGGAGCTATTCTGTTGCCGGTACAATCTGTCGGTGTCATGGGCGATGAACGCACGTATGAAAATGTAATTTGCCTGCGGGCTGTGACTTCCGTGGATGGCATGACCGCGGATTGGTGTCATTTGCCGTATACATTTTTAGCCGCTGTGTCCAATGAGATCATCAACAAAGTGAAGGGCGTGAATCGCGTGGTGTATGATATTAGTTCCAAACCTCCAGCAACCATCGAATGGGAATAATCCGAATTTCTTTTTTATCGAATACTCATGGGAGAAGCGATTTCTTTCGCTTCACTATTCGTTGTCTGGTATTGCTCTTACTCTGTTTATCAGGGCTCACGGTGAACGTTGATGCACAAGGATTGACAGCCAAGGATACGGCCAATGTCAAATTCTTGAATGCGCGGAAATTTTATATCTATCCCGTAAAAAAGGGCGAGACTCTTTTTTCCATTTCACAGAAGTTCAAAATTCCCCAGGATGAAATCACCGAGTTGAATCCGGATTTGCGGAAGAACGGATTGAAGCCCGGCAGTAAGTTGTGGATTCCGGCCTTTTCCTGGAAGAACAAAGACACCGGAAAAGAGACTGCGGTGCCTGAGCCTGAAAAGCAACCCAAGGCCCCCTCAGATCTAAACGTAGCCGTCATCTCTCGGATGGACTTGGGTAAGATATATACGGGTGATCTTTCCGAGCAGGACACGGTCATAGAGCCTATCGAACGAAATGCCTTAAGCAATATCGAATTCGTAGAAGGTGCTCGCATGGCTATTGATGACTTTCATCGGAATCATCCAAGTTTTCCGGTGCACCTGATGATCGTTGATTCCGAAGGCGACACGGCGCAAATGACTAAAGACAGTTGGAAATCCGGACTTCGAAAAGCAGACGTTTGGATCACCAACGAAACCGGTCCGACGTTGAGTTGTCTGAATCGCTTATCCATGAAATGGGATATCCCTTTGGTGTCCTGTGGAATCAACACAGCCGACTTGCTGGAGAATAATGAATCTGCCGTGGCCATGTTACCGTCTTCGTTATTGCAATGCCGCTTGATGGGGGCATTTGCGGCACGACATTTCAAGGATGCCACGGCGATTTTCGTGAAGACGAATAATGACCGGGAGAAAGAGCGCATGATGTCGTTCAAAGCAGGCTGGCAATCGGAAGAAGGCGGAACTTCTTGCCGTGTAGCCGATTATGCCAAGGGTTTCTCCGGTGCGGTCTTGGATAGTATCCGAGGCAAGCGCCATCATGTCGTATTTATTCCGACTTCCAACGAAGACATGGTGACTGGACTCTTAGAAGCCTTAAAAGAAAAGAAGAATTCAGCCGAAATTTCCGTGGTCGGCTTACGTACTTGGTTTGATTTTCAAACCGTAGATCCCTCCTTGATGCAATCTTGCGATGTGTATCTGTCCACTTCGGCCGGTACCATTAACTTTCAGGATTCCCCAGAGCTGATTCGATTGCAAAAGAATTTCAGGGAAACGTATTCCTCGTCGGCTAAAGAATCAGTGTGTTGGGGCTACGATGCGCTGCTGATGACGGCGGAAAACTGGAGAAAAGACGGAAAGCGCTTTGTGCAAAAGAATCGGAAGTACGACGGGGTGTTCACCACCTATGAATTCCGGGCGAAAGAGAATTCCTGTTTCGAAAACCAAGTCATTCATGTTTGGCAGTTCAAGGACATTGTACCCCAGCGCGTAACCCAGTAATTCATGGAATCCACCGGCACTAACATTTCCTCTGAGCTGATTGAGCGTCGCCGCTCGGTAAGTTCTTGGTTCCAATCCCTTCAGGAAGACATTTGTATTGCCCTTGAGAAAGCAGATGGAGGAGCTCGGTTTCAGGAAGATCGGTGGGAGAGACCCGGTGGAGGAGGAGGTCACACCCGTACGCTGGTAGGGGGAGAGGTGATTGAAAAAGGCGGAGTGAATTTCTCGGCTGTTTACGGCGAGCCGCCGGCTTCATTGGTCAGTCAAGCCGGACATGACCCGGAAAAGGTACGTTCGTTTTTCGCAACTGGGGTATCTATCGTCATCCATCCGAATAGTCCCATGGTGCCGATCATTCACATGAACGTACGGTATTTCGACCTGGGCGAGGCTGACGTTTGGGTAGGTGGTGGAATTGACCTTACTCCACATTATGTTAAACCGGAGGATGCCACGTTTTTTCATGCT
>CAYWDY010000134.1:3046-6742 GCA_964455985.1 uncultured Flavobacteriales bacterium | reverse complement strand
TCATCGATTATGCTTATGTCTGGGATGCTGCCGTGGCACTGGACGTTTTGGGAACAGATCCCAATCGGGATGACTACCGCGGAGACCGATATATAAATACGGGCGAGCAGCTGGCTTACGGTATCGAGTTGGGTATTACACGTGATTTAAGTGAGCAGGTCCGGATCGAGATGACGGCCACTTTATTAGACGGTCATACAGTGGTGGGAGACTTTTCGTCAGACAGTCTGGTACAGTATCAATTGTATTCCAACGGTGTTTTTTTGGCTGATGAGGCAACGCTTGAAGGTTTGGTCCGTCGACCATCCACGGTGGGCTTATCCCTGCAATATAGCCCTACGGATAAACTGTCCGGAAACCTTCGACTCCAGTATACGGGCATTCGGAGCGATGTCTACTACGACAGTCGGCTTGGGCCGTATGGCGCCCTGAATACCAAACCTGTGTCAGCCTACACGTTGGTCCATGCTTCGCTGGATTACCACCCGGATGCACATTGGCGCGTTACCTTGCGGCTCGAGAACCTGTTGAATGTCGATTATCAGGAGATATACGGATTCAGCTCCCGGGGACGGGGTTTACAGGTTGGTGTAGCCTACCACTTCTAAATGTGAAATAATACCTAATTTTGTCTTATACCCCTATGAAAAACCAATCCCTTCATTCCATCGCCTTGCTGCTTATACTGGTAGCTGCTGCCACACGTCTGATTCCTCATCCGTATAATTTCACGGCCTGTGGAGCCCTGGCTCTTTTTGCCGGATCTGCCTTCACCGACAAGCGACTGGCCTATCTTATTCCCCTGAGCGCGTTGTTTCTTTCGGATTTAGTGCTTGGCTTGCATCCTACCCTGATGCCCGTCTATGCATGCTTTGCCTTCTCGGTATGGTTAGGTACGCGATTCACGCCGGTTTCTTCTTGGGTGAAAATCGGAGGTGCCAGCTTTATCGGTTCTGTTGTCTTCTTCTTAGTTACCAATCATCCCATCTGGTACGGCGGTTCCTATTCCATGGATTTAAACGGGGTACTCACGAGTTATACCGCCGGATTGCCATTCTTCCGCAACCAGGTTTTGGGTGATTTATTTTATTCCTTGGCCCTTTTTGGAGTCTTCCGTTATCTGATCGCGAGGAAGCCAGTAACGGCTCGTTGATTTCAACCACGATTCCCAAAAAAAAGAAAACCAGCCTTACGGGGCTGGTTTTGCTTTTTCAACCTTACGGGGTTGATCTAACCTAACCTAATTAACCAAACCATTTTTTAACTATCCAAACCTGTTGTTTTAAAACCCGATAGTGAAACGCCAGTACGTTAATCAAGATTCGAGGATCAAAGTCTGTTTCTTACACTTTGAAAGATTCATGTGTTGTGGAGACTTGGATCAAAAAAAAATCCAGCCTTACGGGGCTGGATTTTCTTTTTCAACCTTACGGGGTTGACGGGACCTACCAATCTTACGGGATTGGATTTTTAACATTAACCAATAAACCTAACCTAACCAATGTTTCAATCGTTATCGAAACACACCAGTATAACGCCCCTACTTCGCGGAAAGATTACTGATGTTGCTGGCATTACTTACACCTCGTTGATTCCGACATAACGAATGTAATTAGCCGATTTCAGGCAAAAAACGAAATAAGTCTCCTGGAAGAATGACAAATATCACCAACCCTTCACACAAACATGCCGAAGGATTACAACAAGAAGAAAAAAAATCAAGCCAATAGGCTCTGCTCAGCGGCCTTCAGGATGGCAAAAGCGCCTTCACGCGTAGAGGCTTCTGCATAGGTACGTAAGACCGGTTCAGTTCCAGAGGCACGGATCAACAGCCATTGGCTCTTGTCCTTCGCTAAAAAATATTTGTAGCCATCCAAATCCTCTACCCACTCCACATGATACGGCCCGAAAGATGTGTAGAAACCTTCTTTGGTTCGTTGGACGATGCGCTGTTTGACGGATTCTAGCAAGTGAAGATCGCTGCGTTCGTAGGCAAACGCCCCGACTATCGAATAGATTTCTTCAATCAACTGTGGTAGTGACTTTCCGCTTTTCGCCATGAACTCCCAGATGACAAGTCCCATCCAGATGCCGTCTCTCTCCGGAATATGGCCCTTGATGGCTATGCCGCCACTCTCTTCTCCGCCCAGCAGGACATCGTCCTTGAGCATGATTTCGCAGATATACTTGAAACCGATTTTGACCGTCTGCAACTCCAGACCATAATGCTGACAGAGTTTCTCCACCTTAGGTGTTGTACTGAAGGCCGTACAGACCTTTCCACGCATGCCTTTGTATTGATAGAGATAATGAATCAGCAGCAGAATGATATGATGGGAATCGACAAAGTTTCCTGCGCCGTCATACATACCGATGCGATCTGCATCCCCATCCGTTACCAAGGCGCAGTCGTACTTGCCCGTTGACATCAACGTGTGTAGCTCTTTCAGGTTTTTGTGAATCGGTTCGGGAGCTTGGCCGTGGAAGCCCGGATTGTGATCACCATGCAGGTGAACGATATCCGGAAAAAGACGCTTCATGACACGTTGCCCGGCACCATACATCGAATCATACACCAGGTTTAATCCGGAATTTCGAATAGCATCCAAATCGAAGTTCTTGCGAACATGATCCAAGTATTCATCTTCCAGAGCTACGCGTTGCAACATCCCCTTCTGCTCCATTTCCGGCAAGGATACCGAAGTATAAGGGATGGAAGGCTGGTCAGGAATGATATCCTCAATGGCTTGAACATCAGATGGACTGAGTGGTCCACCGAATGAGCCTTTCAGCTTGAAGCCGTTGTACGACGGCGGATTATGTGAGGCCGTAAGTATAATTCCCAAATCACACTGGTGATTGACGGCTCCCAGGGAAATCATCGGAGTAGAAACGAATCCTTCGGCCAGCAGGACTTTCACCCCTTTGGCGGTCATGACTTTAGCCACGGTAAGGGCGAAAAGTTCACCGGCGAAACGACAATCGTGTCCAACGACAGCTTTTGGGGAAGGAGAACGTTTAAGCAACCAATCCGCCGTAGCTTCTGCTACACGAGCCACATTGAATACGGTAAAATCCTCTGCAATGATGGCACGCCAGCCATCGGTTCCGAATCTGATTTTCATGGAAGCTAAGTATTGAAGTCCTTGAATAAGGAGTCACGAATTTAAGAAAAAAAGCGGTTTTCCGGTTAGGATCGTATCCCCCGGCGATCCAATGCTTTTTGAAATTTCCGGGCATTGACCAGGTGTTGCTGATACGTGGCGGCGAAATTATGATAGCCGCTGAAATCCTCTCTGGCACAGAAAAAATAATAATTATGATGCACGGCATTCAATACCGCATCGATGGATTTGGAGGACGGAAGGCAGATTGGGCCAGGAGGAAGACCGACATACATGTAAGTGTTGTACGGGGAATCAATCCTTTTGTAGGCATCCAGGACCCGGTTCACGGAAAAATCGCCCAGCGCATAGACCAATGTCGGATCCGCTTCCAATTTCCAGCCCTTACGGTAACGGTTCAAGTAAACACCGGCAATGGTTGGCTTCTCTTTCTCTTGGTTCGACTCCTGTTGAACGATGGAAGCGAGAATCGATACCTGAACCTTATCCAAACCCAGTACTTCGGCTTTTTTGGTACGGGTATCGTTCCAGAATTTGTCATTCTCCTTTTTCATCCGCTTCAGGAACTGCT
>CAYWDY010000134.1:0-3036 GCA_964455985.1 uncultured Flavobacteriales bacterium | reverse complement strand
TGAGGTGAATCCCAAATCATGAAGATATTCGGGATCTTCCATGAGGTTGAGCAGCGCGTTCGGTTGCGTTTCCAACTGCTTGGCGATTGCTTCAGCGAGTTGTTGTTTCGTCCTAGCCGTGGTGAATGTAAGTCGGACCGGTGTCTGCTTTCCGGAACGGAGCAAGGCTACCAATTCACGGTTGCTCATTCCGTTCTTCAGCTTGTACCTCCCCGGCTTTATCTTGTCCGTGTACTTCATCTGCTGGGCGGTCCACCGAAAAGTCGATTCGTCTTTAAGAAGCTCTTGGGATTTCAGGTCTTTAACAACATCGTCCAAGGATGAACCGGTGTGGATATAAAAAAAACCATCCGATTTCACCGTCAGGTTGGGAGTATACAATCGGCCATAGATGAAATAACCCAAGACAGCCACGACGACCATCAAAACGCCCACTGTCAGCCACATGCCGCGGAGTATGTTCTTCTTTTTCCTGGAATCCATAGTAGAACAAAATTAACCCTTTGTTCATGCCGATTTAATGCAAAAAGAAGGATTTCTGAACACTCCCCTTCTACATTTGAATCCATGAAAATGGTATTTCACAATTATCCCATAACTCAAGCTGAAGGCGATTGTGCTCGTGCACTGGAGCAACTCGGATTTGAAATCACGGAAACCAATACGGAGCGCATCAAGGCCATACGCTTGGATGATTCCCCGCTCGGTGCTTTGTTGATGGATGTGGTTTTCCAAAGAGATGGCGAAGATGCCAAAGTGCAAGTATATTCCGGTGTCATGGATACTGGCGGAGTGATCGGATCAGACCCTTTTTTGGAGCGAATGCTTTATACCCGACTATCCTTTGATGTAACGAATCTTTCTTTGGAGCTCGGAACAGTTAACGATTTATTCATAATCGGCTAATCCTTTGTTTACGTTAAGGTTGGACATTGACTTCATAAACCAACCGCATGTCCAAAAGCCAAACGATTTTAGTAGTTGATGATGAATCTGACATCGTCGAAATACTGACATACAACTTAAATAAGGGCGGGTATTCTGTAATCAATGCCTCATCAGGACAGCAGGCACTGCTTCAGTGTGCATTTCACAAACCTGACCTGGTGATCATGGATATCCGTATGCCTGGACTATCAGGGATTGAAACATGCCGAGAACTCAAAAAGAACGACCGATTGCAGAATATCCCTGTTCTCTTTCTCACCGCGGATGCTGATGAGTTTACCTCCATGAACGCCATGGAAGCCGGAGGAACCGATTATATCACTAAGCCGATTCACCCTAAACTGATCCTGGGAATCGTAGAGGAAATTTTGGGGAAAAACCATTGAGCAGATTATGAGAAACATATTGGCAGTCACTCCACAAGATGACCTGAAGGTTTTATTGGGTAATATGCCCCTGCAATCGTTTTCCGTTCAATACTGTCTTAGAATCACGGAATTGGATGAAGCCCTACGGCGATCCATGCCATCCTTGATTTTATTGGACGCCTATAAGAACGATTTGCTGATGACCGAATTATGTAGCAACTGGTCCCATGCCCCACAATTTCAACACCTCCCTATTATCTTGGTAGGTAAACATGCAGACCCTGTTCGCGAATCGGATGCTTTTAAGGCAGGTGCCAGCGATTACCTGTATCGACCCTTGATTCCGGAAGTGGTTGAGGCTCGGATTATGGCCAGAATGAAGGAAATGCGAAATCCACTTCCATCATCTCCTGACTACGAAAGCAGAAAACGACTGCGACTGGACAAGGACGGTTATTCTGTATTTCTGGATAATCAACCGTTAGAGCTTTCCAAAAAAGAATTTGAACTACTTCATTTATTCTATGAGCAAGCGGGAAGAGTACTCACCCGTCGAGAAATCCTCGAGAAAGTTTGGAAACGAAACAATGAGGAGAACGATCGTACTATCGATGTACACATTCTACGACTTAGGAAAAAACTGGGTCACGGATTCATTGGCACTCAAAAAGGGGTCGGATACAGATTGACACTTTAAGTGTAATGTGAACGTATTGTTTACTTAGCTCGACTTTTTTTAACATGTCATTTAATGTAGAGTAACTATTACCTAATGTTAAGCTAACAAGCCCATGGTAGGTTTGCCCCCGAATCAAAACCTTAACCTATCATGAGAACAACACTACTTTTATTGGCAAGCGCCATTTTAACGTTGAACGTGTTTGCCCAATCCATCGTAACCGTAAGCGGCGACATTACTACCAACACCACCTGGAGCAACACCAACGTCTATCAGTTGAGTGGCTTTGTCTATGTTACCAACAATGCTCAACTTACTATAGAGCCCGGAACAGTTATTATCGGAGAAAAAGCCACTAAGGGGAGCCTTATCGTTACACGAGGATCTCAACTCATCGCTGACGGCACTTCTGCGCAACCTATTGTTTTTACCTCAGGAGAGCCTGCCGGTCAACGTACCTATGGTGATTGGGGTGGCTTGATCATACTGGGTCGTTCCTTTGTCAATGATCCTGCCGGTGAGAAATTGATTGAGGGGGGCGTGGACCCTGTAAAAGGATTGTATGGAGGAACCGATCCCAACGACAATTCTGGCATTTTGCGTTACGTACGAATTGAATTTCCTGGCATCGCTTTTCAACCTAATAATGAAATCAATGGTTTGACATTAGGCGGTGTGGGTAAAGGAACCACCATCGACCATGTTCAGGTCAGCTACTCCGGAGATGATGCATACGAATGTTTTGGAGGTACCGTAAATATGAAGCATTTGATCGCCTACCGTTGCCTGGATGACGACTACGATACGGACTTCGGATTCAGCGGAGCTCTGCAGTTTTTGGTTTCTGTGCGTGACTCTGCAGTAGCCGATATTTCCGGTTCAAACGGCTTTGAGTCAGATAATGATGCCAGCGGAACCACGAACACACCCTTTACGAACGCGAAAATCAGTAACGCCACCATCATCGGTCCAATTACCGGAAACGGCAATTCATACAACAGCAATTATAAGCGCGGGGCCCACATTCGTCGCAGTTCGAAA
>CAYWDY010000133.1:6450-6783 GCA_964455985.1 uncultured Flavobacteriales bacterium | reverse complement strand
GACGTAGAGGCCGGAAGATTCACGAGCTTCTCCACCTCCATCTACCGCGACTTACATTGCTGGGAAATGCGTCTGAACTGGATCCCCTTCGGTGGCCAGCAGAGCTACAACTTCCAGATCAACGTGAAGTCGTCCATGCTTCAGGACCTGAAGCTGATCAAGCGGAAAGACTTCTTCGATTAATCGTTCCTGACTTTACGCTCCATCAATTGGTCCATGTCGATTACCGAGCCGACTGGAAAGGGCTTGTGACCGTATTGACGAAAGCCGTATTTCTCATAGAATCGGATGGCTCGGTGGTTGTTCACATCGACACCTAAGTAAACCCATTCG
>CAYWDY010000133.1:2814-6440 GCA_964455985.1 uncultured Flavobacteriales bacterium | reverse complement strand
GAGCCATTCCTTGACCATGGAATTCACGAAACAGGTAGAATCGTTCGATCTCCGCTACCGTTTTACCTTGCCAGCGTGCGTCGTGACTTCCCATCATGACTTTTGCATAACCGGTCCAGGTATCCCCTTCGTAGGATATAAAATACCGGCACGCATCGGGCGACTCGAGCTCTTCGGCCATCTGTTCGCGAATAAATCCTGTTTTCAGGTACAGCGCCATGTCCTCCGAAGTATAATGGGGAGCCCAGCGTTCTACAAACGTATCGTAAGCCAGGCGGAACAAGGCATCCAGATCATCAGGAACGGCTTGTCGGATTTGAACAGGCATGAAGAAGGAATGAATGGTGGTATGGGAAGGAATCAGTTTCGACGATTCACGTTATTTTTGTAGCCACAAAGATGCATAATACCATGAAAAACCAGCTTCTTCTCCCCTTTTTACTGCTGGCCGGCTGCGTCAGCGCTCAATCCCCCAAAGCTCCCGCGAATCTTCCGACCAAAGCAGGAACCAGTGTTCCGGCACCTGCCAAACCTCAGTTGAAACCGGTTGTAGTACTGGACACCCTTATCACTGCGGATCCCAACCGGCCCGGTTACGACTATTGGGTCATCGCCAATCCATCCGGAGCGCCCAAGATGCAGGGGTATATGTTCCAAGGAAAAAAAGAGGGAACATGGCGTGAATACGGCACCAACAACAACATGCTTTCCAAGATGGAAGAATTCGTCCACGGTAAAAAGAACGGCGTGTCTTCTACCTTCTCCAATTCAGGTATGATCACGTTGGACGAGACCTACCGAAATGATACCCTGAATGGTCCACGACTGACGTATAGTACTTCGGCCCGACTGAAAGCTGTCGAGAATTTCAAAAACGGTCAGCTGGACGGCCCCAGGAAATCTTACTATGACGATGGTAAAATCCAGGAGGATGGATTTTATGTGAACGGCAAACGCAACGGACTTACCACGTGGTACCTGCAGGGCGGACTGCCATCGTTGGAATACACCTATAAGAACGGTGTGCTTGATGGTCCGTCCAAGTCGTATGACGACAAAGGTCTGGTGAAATCCGAGGGCTACTTCGTCAATGATGCCGAAGAGGGTGAATGGAAAGAATACAGCGAAGGAAAACTGACCAAACGGGTCATCTACAAGGCGGGCACCGTCACCAAGGAGATTCCGGTGAAGAACTAATCACAGGTAAAATCCGAACGGGGTACTACCCTACCAGCACCTTGTGCCAGCTGCGCTCAAAAGGAACCTCCCACCGGTGGTTCAGGGCGTGGATGGTATCAACCAGGTTATCGAAAACAATCGTGTCATCCTCGATGACTCCCGATTCGGCGAGCCGTTCGAACTCGTCTTTATTGGCCACCACTACCTGTCCGTCTTTTTTGTAGGCAAAAAGCAGACGATCCATCAGTCGGCAACCCAACATGACCTCCAATTGCTTGATGAACGAAACCGATTTGTCGATGGAACAGCCGCTGGCTCCATTCATGGATTCATCGACAGCCACGAGAAGGAAACGGTTGTAGACCACCGCATACGATGCTTTTAGTGTCTGTTGGTGGGCTGTCCATTCCTGCAGAAAAGGAACCGCTGCCTGACGAACCGATTCCACCTGGTCCTTATCCCACTCTTGGTCCGACATATAAACCCAGACTCGCGAGGAAGGAGGCATTTCTTCGAAGGGTACGTACATGGGATAGTAGGGTTAACTAGGATCAAAGATAAGGATCAATCCGAATGGTCGGCAGCCGACTTATCGACAGAAAGATCCAAGTTACGAAGACCCGGAAGGGCCAGTGCAGCGCCTGTTACAGCGGTAATGGCAATCGAACCGCCGACCACCACCGAGGGAATCAATCCCAATAAACGGGCTGCGAATCCGGATTCAAAAGCCCCGATCTCGTTGGAAGACGAAATGAACATGGTGCTTACAGCCGAAACACGTCCCCTCATTTCTTCGGGGGTACGAAGCTGAAGAATCGTAGATCGGATGACCACACTGACGTTGTCAAATGCGCCACTTAGGGCTAAAATGAATAAGGAGAGGTAAAAATCCCGGCTTAGGGCAAAGGCGATCATGCACAGCGAAAAGCCGGCGACGCAAAGCAGCAGCTTTCTTCCGGCGCGGCGAAGCGGAGGAAACCGGGTCATGACCAACGCCATGATGACCGAGCCGGCAAAGGGAGCCGCCCGTAACAAGCCGAAACCGGTTTCACCCACGTTCAACACTTCCCGGGCAAATACCGGTAACATGGCCGTAGCACCGCCGAATAAAACGGCGATGAGATCCAGCGAAAGGGCGCCAACGATTTCCTGACGACTGAAAACGAAACGAAGGCCCTCCCGGATGGATGATAGCACCCGCTCCCCCGGCGGACGAGTCGTCACCGGTTGAGGTGGAATGCGGAACACCTGCACCGTAGCCAACAATGCAAGCAACGAGACGATTCCATACGTGACTTGCTTGCCCCAAATGCCAAGGAATAAACCTCCGAGTGCAGAACCCAATACGACACCGATGTGCCAGAAGGTAGAGTTCCAGGCGGAGGAATTGGCATAGGCCTCCCTGGGAATCAGCTGGGTCATGAGGGAAAACTGGGACGGACTGTAGAACCCCCGTAGCAATCCCGTCAAAAATATAATGGCATAAAAGGGAAATACCGTTTGCAACGCTCCATCAATCAACGCTTGGGAAAAACCAATCAGCAATAACGAAAGAGTAAAGAAACCCGCCAGCACCCAGCTGACGATTTTTCGCTTATCACTTCGGTCGGCGATATAACCGCCATAGAGAGCGACTCCGACAGCCGGTATGGCTTCAGCCAACCCAAGCAATCCCAGCGACAAGGCATCCTTGGTGATTTCATAAACCTGCCAGCTGAGTACCACGAACTGCATTTGCAGGGCGAGGGTCAACAGGAATTTCGCCGACAGAAATCGTCGGAAATCCTTGTACTGGAAAGCGATGAAAGAATCGCGATGACGGAGGAGACGACCGATCATGGATGCACAAGGTAATACAAATCAACCGCCTTCGCGTTCGGCAAGGGTGAGCCAACGAAACGTCTTGGTGTCGATCAGGGCAATGACCTCTTCCAATCGGGATGACAAGCGCATCAGTTCCGCATGGTCTGTTATACCTCGATTCATGGCTTCTACGGATTCAGCCTTCTCTTTCTCCAGTCGTTCGATTTCCTCCGTCAGCTGTTCGTATTCCATCCGTTCTTTATAGGACAACTTCTTTTTCTCCGGGGCTGTAGGTGCTGCCAAGACCGGACGTTCGGCCGGTGCAGCTTTCTTGCGCTCAGAGTCTCGTTTGTCAAGATCCTCCCGGTATTCCGAATAGGTTCCGTTGAAATCCCTAATGACACCATCCCCCTCGACAACAAAAAGGTGATCCACGATCTTATCCATGAAGTAGCGGTCGTGGGAAACAATTACCAGCACACCATGGAAATGAAGGAGGAACTCCTCCAGCGTGGCGAGCGTGAGTAGATCCAGATCGTTGGTAGGCTCGTCGAGGATCAGGAAGTTGGGATTGCGTAACAGCACGGTCAGCAGGTGAAGTCGGCGGCGCTCCCCGCCACTTAATTTGGAGACCAATCGCTGTT
>CAYWDY010000133.1:0-2804 GCA_964455985.1 uncultured Flavobacteriales bacterium | reverse complement strand
TTGCATCTCCGGCGGAAACTGGAAGAGCTGCAAGAATTGCGAGGCGGAAACCTTACTGCCGTCCGACAGACGAATGACTTCAGCATGATCTTTAACGACCTCAATGACTCGTTTGTCGTTTTTGACGATCAAGCCCTGCTGGGAGTAATATCCGAAAACGACAGTCTCCCCCACATTGACCTTTCCGGAGTCCGCTTCATCCGTGCCGGTGAGAAGATTCAGGAGCGTGGATTTACCGCAGCCGTTCTTACCGACAATTCCTATGCGTTCGCCCGTGCGGAAAGTATAATCAAATCCCCGAAGCAGGGTTTTATCGCCGTACGACTTGTACACCTTTTTCAGTTCGATGATCTTTCCTCCGATCCGGTTCATTTTGATGTCCAACTCCAAGGCGTCCTCTTTTTTCCGGACACTGACTTTCGATTTCAGATCTCGAAAAGCATCCATCCGAGATTTGGATTTGGTGCCTCTGGCCTTGGGCATACGTCGAGCCCATTCCAATTCCGTCCTGTATCGGTTCCGGGCTTTATCCAACGATTGAGATTCGCTCTCCTCCCGTTCTGCTTTCTTCTCCAGAAACTGGGCATAATCGCCTTCATAACTGTAAAGATTTCCGCCGTCCAACTCAATGATCCGCTGGCACACCTGATCCAGAAAGTAACGATCGTGCGTGACCAGTAACAACGTTAGTTGGGAACGGGAAAGGTAGTCCTCCAACCACTCCACCATATCAATGTCCAAGTGGTTGGTAGGCTCGTCCATGATGAGTAAGTCTGCTGGATCAAGCAGGACTTGAGCTAGCGCGATGCGCTTTCGTTGGCCACCCGACATGTTGCCCAGTGGCTGATTCAGATCGTGAATGTCCAACCGGGAGAGAACCTGCCTGACCCTGACTTCATAATCCCAAGCCTGTGCGGCGTCAATCTTGGATGTCAGTATTTCAATGCGGGAACTATCGAAGGCGTCCGGATTCCTGGCCTGTTCGTCAAGCAGCAACTCGTACTCCCGGATAAGCGCCATGGAAGGCTGGTCCTGATGAAATAGATAGTCGGCGACAGTGAGGGCCGGATCAAAGGGTGGCTCTTGTTCAAGAAATAGAACACGAACATCCTTACGAACAGTGACCGAACCCGAGTCGGCTACATCTTTACCGGCCAGGACTCGAAGCAAGGTCGACTTACCGGAACCGTTACGTGCCACGAGAGCAACCTTATCGCCCTTCTCGATACCGAAATTAAGATCACTGAACAGACGCTTGTCGCCGTATGACTTGGACAGCTTCTCGACGGAAAGCAGATTCAAAGGATCAGGAATAAGGAGGTAAAGAAAGTCACGGAATCAATCACTGGTTTTTTCTCCTGTGAATCCGTCTGTAGAATATTTGAAGAGCACGTTGAAGGTGGTCAGTGATCCGTAACAGCGGGTGATGTACTGCTGTATATTGACCTTATCTTCCTCGGAAAGTTTATCGTGGGCATTGATGCGTTGCTCCAGCACACGAAGACGGTCTCGGAGCATGATGATCTTGTTAAAGAACACATCGATCGGAATCTCTTTCGGCTTCAGGGATGTATCCCCGGGCTGAAGGACTATTTTACCTCCGATCCAACGGTTACCCAATTCCACTCGTTCCTGGATATCCGAATAACGACGGATGATATTGACCAAGAGCACTTCGATATCGGCCAGGGATACCAGGTCGTTTTCCATATCGTTGGCATCGATGACTTCAAGGCCATCAAAGGTGCGAACGACTTCGCGCATGCCATGTTGCATGAACGTGATCACGTACTCTTCGGGTTTTATTTGTACGACGACGCCGTCACCGAACTGCGGATGGCGGACCCGGGAACCGATTCCAAGAGAGATAGGCATAGGTAGATGAATCAATTTGACCTAAAGGTATCCCGAATTGAAAAACAAAACACCCAAAAGAATGGCGATTATGAACGATTTGCGGTTAACACCTGTTAAAAAATGTCACAATAGTGTAAAGCCCTTCCAATGACCTTACAATAACCGAGGTCAAGCGTTAGTATTGAAATAGTTTTTGTGTTCATGTTTTCGTGTGGGGGGCCGCCGGAGTGACTACCGGCGGCTCTTTTTTTTGCACCAAAAAAAACGGCCCTCGTTAACGAAGGCCGTTTGTCTTTTTACCTGCCGGTAATCAAAGTCCTTTAAGGGATTCTTTGATCGCATCCATGTTGGGGAAATCACCCAGTGATGGAAGGACTTCGATGAAGCGGAGAACCCCTTCTTTATCGATCACAAACGTCGCGCGCTTCGCAACATCCTTATACCCGAAGGCAAAGTCCTGGTGCACGACATCATAAGCATGGATAGCTTGCTTGTTGAAATCTGACAGCAAGGGGAAGTTCAGGTTGTTATCTTCTCCAAAACGCTTCAGGGCGAACAGGGTATCCACTGATACGCCAATTACTTGGGCATTCAGGGATTCGTACGTCTGGTAGTCTTCCTGAACGGAACACATTTCTTTGGTGCAGACACCGGTCCACGCCATGGGAAAGAAGAAGAGGACGATGTTCTTTCCGCGGAATTGCTGCAGCGTGACTTCGTTTTTGTTGGTGTCGATGAGTTTGAAATCGGGGGCGGGTTGGCCTACAGTAAGCATGATGGGTTGTTTTTTAAAGCGGGGCAAAGATAATCAATCTGAGCTAGTGATTAAAAGTTGCCCCCTTATTCTGACTTCTTGGCTTCGTTCCAATAAACATCCATTTCTTCCAAGGTCATATCTCGCAGCGACTTGCCTGCTTTTCCGGCTGCCTCTTCGAGGTATTGGAACC
>CAYWDY010000132.1:5772-6832 GCA_964455985.1 uncultured Flavobacteriales bacterium | reverse complement strand
CACAATGGCACTGTCCGGTTGTTCGCTCATGAAATAGGCGTCCGCTAGATTTCCATTCAAGCTGGCGTCCTCCGGTTTGAGTTCCATGGCGCGCCGTGTGGCCCGAATGGAGTTCGCAAAATCTTTTATCCTGAAATAAGCGACCCCCATGTTATTATAGCTGCCTCCGTCGTTTGGATCGATGGTAACGGCTTGTTTGAATTCCTTGATGCACGCGCTGAACAGTCGGTTGCGGGAGGTATCCTGAGCTTGTTGAGCGGCATCCATCAAGACGGTGCCCGCGTTGAAGTGGGTCCGCGCACTTCCGGTAGATACGTTCACGTCGTTGAGAAAAAGGGTAGTGTCATCTTTCCAGAGCTTGTTCCGATCAACGGTTTTCCAGCCGTAGAGAGCCGCGACAGGCAGGATCAGCAAGAAAGCGAACTTGCCATTGGTGGCAGATCCCTGTGAACCGATCATTCGGAAAACCAAGAACACGGTAGCGATGAGGATACCCAATGAAGCAGAGTAGACGAAACGGTCAGCCATCGTGGCGCCGATGAGCATCACCGTATTCGAATACAGGATGATGTTGATGAAGAAATAAAAGATGCCGAAGGAAAATAAGGGCCACGCCTGCCGACGGTTCCAAGCCAGGGAAAGCAGCGCGATGATGGCCGCGATCGAAATCAGTACGAGGGTGGAGCCAAAGGATTCACACGGCACCTGACTGTACGAATAATCGTAACTCATTTCGTACGGAACGAGTGATTTGGCCAAGTATCGGCCTGTAATCCCGATGCCGGTTGCCAATCGTGAGCCTGCGTCGCCGCAGGCGACCAATGAATTGTCCAGGTAGCTGTAGGTTATTTTAGAATGCGCGTTTCCTCGAATGACGGCTTCGTGGATGATCAGCCAACCGGCGAAGACCGCGATGAGTGGAATTAACTTCCGAATGACGGTACCAACGGATTCCTTCTTAAAAAGAATCAGCACCAGTCCGAATACCGGAAGGTAGACCATGCCGCCTTCCTTGCTTAACAGACAAGCGAAATAGGAGAGCGCGGCCAGGATCTTATCC
>CAYWDY010000132.1:3920-5762 GCA_964455985.1 uncultured Flavobacteriales bacterium | reverse complement strand
AGTAGTCATGACCGGCTTCAGGAAAATCAATGCCGTGGTCAGGAAAAAGAGGAAGCATAAGATTTCATCCCTGCTCTTGATGTTCGCTACCACTTCGGTATGCATCGGATGTACGGCAAAGAGCAAGGCGATGCAAAAGGGCAGCCAAGGAGAAAGGTCTTTCATCAGACGCCGAAGCACCTGATACAGGAGCGCTATACTTAACGCATAAAGCGCCACATTCATGAAGTGAAAAAGGAAGGGTTTCCCTCCGCCTAATTGCCATTCGATCGCAAATTGGATCATGGAAAGCGGACGGTATAATCCAGCGTTGTTGTCCCAAAATCCCTCCCAGTAAAACGTGGTCAGCAGTTTAGGTATGGCGGAAATCCCCTGCGTGACGAAACGGTTCATGTGCGTCACAGCTCGGTCGTCTAGCGCAAAGCCGTGATTCAGCGTGTTGGCGTAGAGCAGGAAGGCTATGGCAGCCAACACATACGGAAGTAATGGCATGGCCGGAGCTGCGGTACTAACCGGTTTTTTAAGTGGATTCTTTTTAGCGGACATCTCCAGTCGTTTAGTAATTCGAGGAGGGTTAAATGTAACAAAGAGTCAAAAAAAAAGACCGCCCGGAAGGACGGTCTTTTTCACAAGGGTGAATCAATTACTGTTTCACAAACTTGGTAGAAGCGACAGCTCCGTTCATTTCGGCTTTAACGAGGTATGTGCCGGAAGAAAGTGTAGCGTCAATCTGAATGGTGTTCATGCCAACAGCTAGAAGTTGCTTCTCAGAGGTGTACACGACACGGCCGGTAAGGTCAAGCAACTGGATGGTGACCATGCCGCTGTTTACGCTCTGTAGGCGAACCTGAACGGCGTTAGAAGCAGACTGGAAGGCAGAAATACCGAGGTTGCTGCTGTTGAGGGAAGCGATACCGTTGGTGCCACCGGAACAAAGGGTGTCCAAAGGCTCAGCGATATAGACTGGTACTGACTGGCCAACATAGGTGCACAGTGGATCCAGCGTGAGATCACCCAGGAAGGTTGGAGCCGATCCCGTAGCATTGCCGAATACAACAGGAGTCCAGTAGTAGATGCCATAAGGTACACCGCCACCGATCAGGGTTCCGTCGTTGATGAAGTTCAAAGTTCCTGAAGAAGGAGCCGGGAAAGCAAAGGTATAGGTAGCCACCAACGTAGGCTCGTTGAGCGGGTCGGCACTGCCGGTGATATCACCAGAGCTGATGATCCAGCTTACGCCGGCGAAATCGCCCACAGTCGGAGCATAAATGCCGGAAGTTGTTACCGTGAGGGTTTCTCCATCGCAAACGATCGTATCGGAAACCGTTACGGTTCCAGGATTGATGTTGCCGTCGCCGCAGGTGATGGAAGGGATAACCGTGTAGCGGAAAATACCGTCACTCGTAGGGCTGGTTGTGAAACCGCCACACCACATATTCAAGGAGTCAACCACGCCGAGGGCCGTGCGCTGCGTGCCGGTCTCGATGTCAATCCAGTTGGCGCCGCCGTCATCGCTGTAGGAAGAACCGGTGAGGCCGGTAGCTGCTCCGGTAGAAACCATTTTAGAAACAGTACCGGGGACATATTTCACATCCGAACCCCAGAAGTTACCGGTCACGGTCAACGCAGACCACGTGTGGCCGCTGTCTGAAGTCATTTTCACTGTGTTTACACCGGCGTTATACAAACGGGCGATACCGTTGGCTGGGCTGTAAAAACAGATGTCGATGGCGCCAATGGTGGTGGGAACGGTGATGCCGGTGGAAGCAACCGACCAGGTCTGACCACGGTCGTGTGAATGATACACGCGGCCTTTGTTGGTGTCAAAGTAAACATTGTCGC
>CAYWDY010000132.1:0-3910 GCA_964455985.1 uncultured Flavobacteriales bacterium | reverse complement strand
GTTGTAGTGGCCCACGATGCCATATTCACCGGAAGTAGGAGCGGGAATGTTAGCTTGAGGAACACGGGTCCAGTTGTCGCCACCATCACTGGTAGTGTAAATCTCAAAATAACCGCCGTTAGGGTCGCCCATAGCAAATCCTTCCTGGGCGTTCCAGAAATGAACGACGTTGGGGAAAGAGTTGGCATCAAAGATGGAGCCGGCACCGCACTGGGTCCAGGTGTTTCCACCGTCTGCCGTTCTCCAGATTCCACCGCCAGATCCGGCAGCCGCATCATAGAAAACAGCGAAGGCGGAGTCAGCGCTTACGCCTTCAATCATAGACCAATCGTAGGTCGTAGGAACCGGAATTGTACCGGAAACCCACAAAGCTCCACCGTCAATGGTGCGGGAGAAGTCTTGACGATCGGCGCCGCCGCCGGAACCGTCGTAGGCACAAATCCAAAGTACGTTGGTATCTACCGGACTGATGTAGCGTACACCGGAAGAAACTGGAATGAAACCGGAAGCTTGGGAAATCCAAGTAGCGGTTTGTGCCATGGCTCCGCAAGCGAATACGGAGAGAAGCAGAGTAAGTAATTGTTTTTTCATAGGGTTATATTGGGTTTTGGTATTGGTTTCAACTGTTGTAAGGAAGCGTGTAAAAATAAGCATCCTTTGACTTTTTCAAAGCCCTCACGCTCAAATTAACACATGAATTTTCATGACTTCTGAGGTCGTAAATTCCTGAAAAAGAAGGTGGCGCAGTTAGACATTTCGTATAAAGCCAAGCCATAAGGGTTAAAATGAGGATTTTTCACGACCCTCTTGACGGATTTTTGTGGGCTTGTTATTTTTGGAGAAACCAATTTCCAACACCTAATCTACATGGGCAAAGGCGATGTCAAGTCCCGTAAAGGCAAAATCTGGCGAGGAAGTTACGGCAAACGCCGTCCTGCCAGAAAGCAGACCAAACGGGTTTAAAACGCAGGGCCGGACCTTCCGGCCCTTTTCATTTTACATTACCCATCAGCTTGCGAACGAGTGGCGATATGGCAATCAATACCACGCCACTGATCAACGCGTAGAAGGCCAACTGAGCATACCCGTCCGTATAGGAAACGAGTTTCTCCAAGGGTGTGGCGTCTTCTTTGGGTGAGGCCATGCCTGCACCTAAAATACCGGCCACGTATTGGCCATACGCGCTGGCGAGAAACCACATGCCCATCATCACTCCTTGCAACTTTCGCGGCGACAGTTTGGTCATGATGGACAATCCAATCGGGGAGAGGCACAGTTCTCCGAAGGTGATGATGAAATAGGCCAACGTGAATACTTCCAAAGAGGTTTTTCCTTCACTGTCGGCGAAGAAACGGGTTGCGTAGAATGTGTAGAATGCCAACGAAAGGAAGAGGAATCCAAGGCCGAACTTGACCACCGTGTTGGGTTCGGATTTACGCTTGGCCATTCCGATCCAGAACAGTCCCAACAAGGGTGCGAAGATGATGACGAAGAGTGAATTGGCGGAGTTGTTGACCCCGTTCGGATCCAACGAAATGCCCAGGAAGTCACCTTTCAGGTTGTTTGAAGCGAACAGGTTCAAGGAACCGCCGCTCTGTTCGAAGAAGGCCCAAAAGAGGATGGAGAAGAGGATGAACACTAACGCAGCGGCGAGTTTCTTTCGCTCTGCCGGAGTGTGGCGGAACATCTCCATAAACAGATACACCAGCGTGACGGGTCCGATCGTGTACATGAACCAATCCGTGTATTCGGTCTTGGCTACCATCGTCATAATCACCGGTATGATGGCGAGGGATCCGAGATACGTCAAGATCTCTTTGGCCTTGGCGCCCGGACCGCTCAGGGGAGAAAGGCCGATAGGACCTAAGCTGCGACGGGTGAAGACGAAGGTGAGCAGGCTGATCGTCATCACGATGGCTGCCAGACCAAAAGCCAGATTCCACGAGTAACCCTTGGCGATGGCGATGCAGAAATAGCCGCCGAGTAACGCACCGACATTGATACCGGCGTAGAACAGGGAAAAGCCCGCGTCACGCCGAAAGTCCCCGTCTTCGTATAGGCTGCCCACCATGGTGGAAATATTCGGTTTGAAGAAACCGGTGCCGACGACCGTGAAACTGATACCCAGGAAAAAGAAATCATGAGGATCGTAAGCCAGAATGCAGCTTCCGACGATCATCAGGAGGCCACCCCAAAACAATGACTTGCGGAACCCAAGGATCTTATCTGCGAAAAGTCCGCCGATGAACGTGAAGGCATAAACAAACGCTTGGGTCGCGCCGTACTGCAGGTTAGCTACCCGTTCGTCCATGCCCAGGCCGATTAGTTTGTCGACCATGAACACGGTAAGCATACCTCTCATTCCGTAGAAACAAAAACGTTCCCACATTTCAGAAAAGAAGAGATACCAGAGTTGTTTGGGGTAGCGGCCTTTGAAGTCGCGAATCTGTTCTAAGGTCAATGACATAATAGGCTGGTTTGCTCCGAAGATAGGAAATCTTCAGCAGTACAAATCAGCAGGCCTTAGCCGCCCATGGGATCATTCATTGATCAAAAAGTCGAACAGGAGAAAGCGATTAAGCTACTCCGACACCGTGGCAGTTCTTGAACTTCTTGCCACTGCCGCACGGACATGGATCGTTACGGCCGGCTTTGTGCTCGACACGCACCGGTTGGTTTTTCGGTGGAGCAGGAGGTCCGCTCGGCTGCTCGCTGGGTGACTCGGACTTGCTGGTGCGCAGCTGGCGATTGTCGGGCTTGGGCAGTGGACGTGCTTCGCGAACCTGATTGGGATCCTGCTGTGGGATGAGCCCTTTGAACAGGAACGAAATGATTTCCCGGTTGGTCTCTTCCATCATCTTCTTGAAAAGCTCGAAGGATTCGAACTTGTAGATCAGCAAGGGATCCTTCTGTTCGTACACGGCATTCTGCACCGATTGCTTCAAATCATCCATCTCCCGGAGATGTTCTTTCCAAGCATCATCGATCATGGCGCTGATGATGGACTTCTCGAATGCATGGATGAGTTCCCGTCCGCCACTCTCGTAGCAGCGGCTCAGGTTGGCGATCACTTGAATGCCTTTCATGCCATCCGTAAACGGAATGACGATGTTCTGGATGGTAGCCCGTTGCTTCTCGTACACGTCGTGGATGAAGTCGCGCGTCTTATCGATGACCAATTGCGACTTGTGACGGTAATAGCGTTGAGCTTCGTGGAATACTTTCTCGGTAATCACCGCTTCTTTTCCCCCTTGGAACTCGGCCTCGGCTACCGGACATTCGATGGAGAGCACGCGAAGCAATTCCAGCTTCAAGCCTTCGTAATCACCGGTGGCCAAATGCTGCTGCACGAGCGACTCACACGTATCGAACAGCATATTGTTCACGTCGATGGTGAGTCGTTCTCCGAACAGGGCGTGACGGCGGCGCGTGTAAACGACTTCGCGTTGAGCGTTCATCACGTCGTCGTATTCGATAAGGCGTTTACGGATACCGAAGTTGTTCTCTTCCACTTTACGCTGGGCGCGTTCGATGGAGTTGGTGATCATGGAGTGTTGGATGACCTCTCCTTCTTCGATACCCATACGGTCCATCAGACGGACGATGCGGTCAGAGCCGAAAAGACGCATGAGATCATCTTCCAGCGACACGTAGAATTGGGAGGAACCGGGATCGCCCTGACGACCTGCCCGACCGCGTAACTGACGGTCAACTCGACGTGAGTCGTGCTTTTCTGTTCCCACGATGGCCAGACCACCGGCTTCTTTTACTCCGGCACCCAACTTGATGTCCGTACCCCGACCGGCCATGTTGGTGGCGATGGTGACGGTTCCGGCCTGACCGGCCTCGGCTACGATCTGGGCTTCTTTCTGGTGCAGCTTTGCGTTGAGTACGTTGTGCTTGATGCCCC
>CAYWDY010000131.1:0-6964 GCA_964455985.1 uncultured Flavobacteriales bacterium | reverse complement strand
GCCATCTCAGATGAAGCATGGCCGCCAGCGCGCGCGTCATTCCACAGCCGAAGCAAGATTTTCCGGTCAGGTTTCTATACAGACAAATACTGTTGTCGTCACACAACCAAACGTAGGGCAACAAGTAAAGGAATAGCGGCGCAAGCACGAAGACGACAGGACCTATGTCTTTCCAAAAAGAAGCTGTCCCGCGACTGAGCATGGTCAGATGAAAGAGGTGACCTGAACAAATTTCTTGTAGTTGTATGTTCTGGCTCTGGATTTGGCCGAGAAAATATCAATCAGCCACCAGAGAAAGCAGCCGTAGCAGGTGATGATTTTAATGATGCCAAGGACAACGTCGTTGAGCCAGAATCGTTCCCAACCCAAGACGATGGCGATGATCAGAATGAAATCTGGTTTTTGAAAAGAGATGGTTTGTACGATGAAAGCTTTATCATCGGGAATACTTTCCAATCGGTCCTTTACGATCATCAAATCTTGCGGGTGGAAATTATCCGCGTTCATGGCAAGAAAAAGGTCGACTTTAGATTTTTCCATGTTGAGTTTTTGTTAGGCGTAAATACGTGGTAAAGGTCTCCTATGATTCAACGGATAATGGTACAAATAAAAAGGACATCTTCAACGGTATGGAAATGGACGCCGCCAGGCACAAAAAAACGCCGCTCCTTTCGAAGCGGCGTTCTAATGTTAGTAGATCAGGGTCAGACAGACTCGGCCAAGATGACCACTTTATTGTCCAGGTTCTCGATGACTCCACCTTTGACCTCAAACATCTTCTCGCCTTCGCTGTCTTTCACTTTTACAGTGCCATTCAACAGGGAGGAAATGATCGGAGCGTGTCTATTCAAAATTTGGAAACGACCGTCGGCACCAGGCACGGATACAGACGTCGCCTCGCCAGCGTAGACCTTCTTATCGGGAGTAATGATCTCTAAAAACATCGTTGTCAACTTTGAACCTTGAACTTTGAACTTTGAACTGTTACTTATTTCGCTTCCGCCAACAGCTTCTTACCTTTCTCGATGGCGTCGTCGATCGTGCCAACCAGGTTGAATGCTGCTTCGGGGTATTCGTCCACTTCGCCGTCCATGATCATGTTGAAACCACGGATGGTCTCTTCGATCGGAACGATGACACCCTTCAAGCCGGTGAACTGCTCGGCTACGTTGAACGGCTGAGACAAGAAACGCTGCACGCGGCGGGCGCGGTGAACGACCAGTTTGTCTTCGTCGGACAATTCGTCCATACCCAGAATCGCGATGATATCCTGAAGCTCTTTGTAACGCTGCAGGATCATCTTCACACGCTGAGCCGTGTTGTAGTGCTCGGCGCCGACAATCGCAGGGGTGAGGATACGTGAAGTGGAATCCAGCGGGTCAACGGCCGGGTAGATACCCAACTCGGCGATCTTACGGTTCAATACCGTGGTGGCGTCCAAGTGAGCGAACGTGGTAGCCGGAGCCGGATCGGTCAAGTCGTCAGCCGGTACGTAAACCGCCTGTACGGAAGTGATAGAGCCACGCTTGGTGGAGGTGATTCGCTCCTGCATCAGACCCATCTCGGTAGCGAGCGTAGGCTGGTAACCTACGGCTGAAGGCATACGACCCAAGAGGGCGGATACTTCGGAGCCGGCCTGCGTAAAGCGGAAGATGTTGTCGATGAAGAAGAGGATATCACGGCCGCCGGATTTCTCGTCTCCGTCACGGAAGTATTCCGCTACGGTCAGACCGGACAAAGCTACACGTGCACGGGCTCCAGGAGGTTCGTTCATCTGACCGAACACCAAGGTAGCCTGCGATTTAGCCAATTCTTCTTTGTTTACTTTGGAGAGATCCCAACCGCCGCTTTCCATGCTGTGCTTGAACTCTTCGCCATAACGGATTACGCTGGATTCGATCATCTCACGCAACAAGTCATTTCCTTCACGGGTACGCTCACCGACACCGGCGAACACCGAAAGACCGGCATAACTCTTGGCGATGTTATTGATCAATTCCATGATCAATACCGTCTTGCCCACGCCGGCTCCACCGAACAGACCGATCTTTCCGCCCTTGGAATAAGGCTCGATCAGGTCAATTACTTTGATACCGGTGAAGAGAACTTCGGATTCCGTGGAAAGATCTTCGAAGCGGGGAGGGGTACGGTGGATCGGAACACCACCTTCTTTGGATACGCTGCCGATGCCGTCGATGGCATCGCCTACGACGTTGAAAAGGCGGCCTTTGATCGCATCGCCGGCAGGCATCAGGATCGGGCTACCAATAGCGCGAACAACGGTTCCGCGGGTCAGACCGTCTGTGGAGTCCATGGCGATTGCACGGACCGTGTCCTCGCCGATATGCTGCTGGACTTCCAGCACAATCGGTGTGGAACCGGGACGATCGATCTCGAGAGCGTCCATAATGTTAGGCAGGGTGGAGCCTTCAGCTTCGAAACTGACGTCCACGACCGGACCGATGATCTGGGTGATTTTACCAACGTTTGCCATTCGGAGTATAGGGGTTTGGAATTTCTGTTTTTGCGAGCGCAAAGGTAACGCTTTTCACATGCATTTGATAGCCTGTTCATACTTTGTTGAAGTCCGTTAATGCTATTGTAACTGATTGAAAATCAAAATCCATTCAACTCCAACCCCTACCGCCACGTGACTTTCGCCATCGGGTTGGGGAAATTTCGATTCCGACCGCTTCCGGAGGAGCTGTTTGGTGGGGTAACTTTGACCGTATGACCTCCCTCTCCGACTTGTATGCTGTTTATCTGAAGCATCCGCAGATTTGCACGGATACCCGCCAACTTACTCCCGGTGCGCTTTTTTTCGCTCTGAAAGGTCCTAGCTTCAACGGCAACCGGTTTTCCCAACAGGCCCTCGAACAGGGTGCGGCCTACGCGGTTGTCGATGAGCCCGAAGCCTTAGTCAACGACCGCTGCCTGCTAGTCCCGGATGTGCTCACCACCCTGCAGCAACTGGCCCTGCATCACCGGCGCCAGCTCAGCATCCCGTTTCTCGCCATCACCGGGTCTAACGGTAAAACGACTACCAAAGAATTGGTGCGTGCTGTGTTGAGCCGAAAATACAAGACGCTCGCCACGCGAGGTAATCTGAATAACCATATCGGTGTCCCCCTGACCATACTCTCCATCGACGCCTCCACGGAATTCGCCGTCATTGAAATGGGCGCCAATCACCAGGGTGAAATCGCCTCCTATTGCAGCTACACGGAACCCGATTTCGGATTGATCACCAACGTAGGCAAAGCGCACCTCGAAGGATTTGGCGGATTCGAAGGCGTGAAGAAAGGTAAAGGGGAGTTGTATGCCTTTCTTGCCCGCAACCACCGCGGCATTTTTCTGAATGGCGATAACGTGCACTTGACGGGAATGGCCGACCACGCGGCCGCCAATTCCCGCTTCACCTACGGTACCACCTCGGGTTGCGATGTGATCGGAGAGCTGGTGAAAGAACAGCCCTTTCTGGAAGTGTCGTGGACGTGCGGCGATACTTCGGGGCATATTTCCACCCACCTGGTGGGGGTCTATAATTTCGAGAACATTCTTTCCGCAGTGGCGGTCGGCTGTCGCTTTGGAGTTCCTCCGGCCGATATCGATGCGGCTATAGCAGCCTATTCACCCGACAACAGCCGATCGCAGGTCATTCAGCGAGGAACCAATACGATCGTTTTGGATGCCTACAACGCCAACCCGACCAGCATGGAAGCTGCACTTCGTAATTTCTCCGGCATGCATGCGGAAATGAAATGGGTTTGTATTGGTGACATGGCTGAATTGGGCGAAGCGAGTGAACAGGAGCACGCACGGATGATCCAGCTGATCACCCAGCTGGGCTTTTCCCACGTAGTACTCGTAGGTAAGAACTTCGGTCGTTTCGCCGGTCAGCTGGACTGTCATCATTTTGATGATTCCGAAAAGGCAGCGGTCTGGCTAAAGCAACAGGCTCCTCAACAGACACACTTGCTCATCAAGGGGTCACGCAGTACTAAAATGGAAAAGTTGCTGGACGCGCTTCCGGCTTGACGTCGGTTAGTTCTTCGAGAACATTTTACGAAACGCCGGTTTGCGCTTGCGTGTCTCCTCGTCGTAATAACCGTAACCGTGATACCCGTAGCCATAGCCGTAGCCGTAGCCATACCCGTACCGCAGGTTGGCGCCAGCATCGTTGAGCAGGATGCACAGGTTCTTGGCTTTCCCACCCTCGTGGATTTCGTTGATCGTCTTCAGGTAATCTTTACGTGAATAATTTTCGCGGATCACAAACACGTTAATATCAGCGAGCGACATCAGGGTCATCGCATCACTGACAATGCCCACCGGAGGAGTGTCTATGATGATGTAGTCGTATCGGCGACGCAACTCGACCAGCAGGTCGGATACTTCACGCTTGGCCAACAGCTCTGCCGGATTAGGAGGAACGGGCCCTGCCGGAATAATGTCCAATCCTTCCACCGGCGTTTTACGGATGACTTCGTTCAACGAAAGTTGACCGATAAGGAAATTGCTTACGCCTTTCTCGTTGTTGATGCCAAAATCCTGGAACAACTGCGGCTTACGCAAATCCATGCCGATGATGACTACCTTATAATTTTGGAGTGCTAATACGGCAGCCAGATTGAGCGTGGTGAAGGATTTCCCTTCGCCACCCACCGAAGAGGTCACCAACACGATTTTGTGTTGGTCCGCCAACCCGAGGAACATGAGGTTCGCACGGATCGAACGGAAGGCTTCTGCAATCGCTGATTTGGGTTGGGTAGCCACGACCATGCGTTCCGTACTGCGATGATGACCAACCACACCGATGACAGGTACCTTGGTCAGCTTCTCCACGTCCTCCCGGTTGCTGATGGTGTTTTTTACATAGGCTTGCAGGGTCAGGATGACCAGTGGGATGACCAGCGCCAGCATGATGGCGATGATAGCAACGGCTTTCTTATTCGGAATGACAGGGTCGTCGTTGGCCACCGCCTCATCCAGAACCTTGTTGTCGGAAACGGCCGTCGCTTTGGCGATGCCGGTCTCCGCTTTTTTCTGCAGCAGGTACAGGTAGATATTTTCGTTTACGCTGAAGTTCCGTTGGATACCCAGCAGCTCCCGTTCGATGTTCGGAATCTTCCGGATGCTGCTCTCGTATTGATTCAGCTGTCCTTGAATGGTGGTCAGACTGACACGCGTCTGGTTGCGCAAACTTTGGATGTTCTCGACCAGCGAGTTCTTCGTTTCTTCAATCTGTTCATCGAGCATCTTCACCGCCGGTGAGTTCTCGCTGCTACCTACTTTAAGCGTACGTCTTTTTGATTGCAGTTGCTTTAGCTGCGTGATCAGGTCCACCAACAGCGGGTCCGGTGTGCCCATACTCGAAGGAGCCAACTGCTCCAGGTCGCGGTTGCCGTTCACATACGTGTAGAGGTAATCCAACGACTTGAGTTCGATTTCCGCCCTGGCGCGGTCGGCATCAATCGCCGTCACGCGCTCAAGGTAAGCTTTGGATTCTTCGCTCAGGTTGACCGTTCCTTTTTCTTCCTTGAATTTTTGCAGCTCCTGCTCAGTACTGTTCAAGGTCTTACTGATTTCTTCGAGTTGCTCATCCACGAATTTCAAGGTCAACCCGGCCACCGATGATTTGTCCTTCACATCCATGTTTATGTATGCTCTTCCCAAGGCATTCAGGAAGTCCACAGCCCGCTCTTTCACTTCATCCTGAACGGATACATCCACAATGGTAGCGTCTTTATTCAAGGCTTCCGCCTTCATGTTCTCGCCGTAGTATTTGTAGAGCGTGGCATATGAGTTCAGCACGAAGGAATAATCATTACCAGCTGTTCCGGATGGCATACTGTCGTTTCGGCTGATTAATAGCGTGAACCTGGGTGTACGAATTTCTTCGTTGAAACGGTGGGTTCCTTGGTAGGAATAGCTGCCTGCTGCCGGATGATCGCTTTCCACTTCGATGGAATACCGTGAATCGTCAATGCCATGCAGGTAAAACCGTTGGTCGTAAAAACCATCCGTCACCCGTATGGGCTGAACGTGAAACGGTGCGCTCTTATACAGTGGCTGTCGTAACCAGGTGGATTCGTCAAAATAACTGACGCCCAGATTCAGTTCGTCAAATGCGGTCTTCAGCACCGAGCGGGAGCGCAGTATGCCGATTTCGGTGGCTACGTTTTTTGAATTTCCGAACAGATCACCCGAAAGAATGTCTTCAATGTTGTTCGAGGTGTTCTTGGAATCTTTGACAAGGACACTGGTACTGGCTTCGTAAACGGGATGCGAAAAACGGATATAGAGTACGGCAGCGATTCCAAACAGAAAAAGCGAAATCAGGAAGTAGTGCCATTTACTTCGGAAATTCTGAAGGAGTAGGCGGAGGTCGATTTCGTCCTCGTTGCGGTTCTTGTTTTCTAGGGGTGGACGCATGGTCAGCGGGTCACGGTGACGAGAGCAGTGATCAGGACTGCTGCCGTCGTCAGTATCGACGTGAATACGAGTACGGTCGGACTCACGTTTTGAAAGGCGCGTTTCCGAGTCGGTGCCACGTATACGATATCGTCGGGATGAAGATAATAGGTTTCCGCAGTAAGATTATCGGATCGTGTGATGTCGACGGGAAACTCCTGGTTGGACCGGTTTTCGGAGCGGATGACGCGTAAATTGGTACGGTCGGCGAACTGGGTAAGGTCGCCAGCCATACCTAACGCTTCAGGTAGCGTCACACGTTCATTCATGACGGTGTACAATCCCGGCTTGTTCACTTCGCCGATGACGGTGATCTTGAAGGATAGTTTCTTGATGGTGACGATGGGGTCGTCAAAATAGGTCCGGAATCGTGCCTCAATCGCGTGAGAGGCTTCTTGAATCGTCATTCCGGTGAGTTGGACATTCCCTACCAGCGGAAGATTGACCATTCCGCTGTCTCGAACAATATATCCGCGTTCATACGCAGAAC
>CAYWDY010000130.1:0-7036 GCA_964455985.1 uncultured Flavobacteriales bacterium | reverse complement strand
CTCCGGGAATACGATCAGGTCGGCGCCTTGCGCCTGTGCCTGTCGGATTCGGTCGCACATCTTGGCGGTGTTTCCGTCGAAATCACCGATAATCAGATTCAGTTGCGCGAGTGCGATTTTCATGGACACAAAAAAACCGTGCAGCGGAAGGCTGCACGGCAAAGGTACGTTTTCCGCAGGATCAGAAAAGGATGCCGATGTTCAGCCCCAGTTGGTTGGCGAACAGTTTGCTGTCCTGCAATACGGGGTTGGTGTTGTTCTTATCCGTAGCATCCAGGAATCCGTTGGTGAATACGAGACCGAGGACCAGGTTCGTGGTTCCAGTCAGGTTGTATTCTACGCCGGCACCGATTACCATGCTCAGGTTGAACAGATTGATGTCGTCATTAACATCGGTCTGATCCACGTTGGCTTCGGTGGTACTTAAAATAGCTCCCAATGAGTTTTTCTTCTGAGTAGTAATAGTGCCCTCAGTGAAGGCTTTGAAATTGAAACTAGGAGCTATACCGGCCTGCAAGTAATACTTAACCAAGCCGATCTGGTTCGTCTTCAATCGGAGTGTAAGGGGGATTTCGATATAGCGAGACTTCAACGATTCTTCGTAAAGCATCGTCGAACTGGTAGAGTCTGGATAAGTGGATGAAATGGTACGGTTCAATTTGCCGCCTTTGTAACTCACGTCGATTCCGGTGGAGAAGGCATAATTCGTGGCAAACTTGAAATCGGCTACGAAACCGTAGGAGGCGCGAAAAAGATTGCCGTCGCTTTCCACATTGCTGTTGTCACTACGTTGCCAGCAGAGGGATGGCGTAACGCGCATTCCGAAATGGAACTTGGGATCTACGTCGGTCTGGGCAAAGGTGGAGAGGAATGGTAAGGCAAGAAGCGCAAGTAAGAATATCTTTTTCATCTTTGTGGTTGGATTGATGGCACAATGATACTAAAAAAATCCGCCGACATTTATTCGCGTTGTTTAATGGCCTTGTTGATAATGGCCAGTGTCGCCTCTTGCACACGGGATAAGTCTTCCGACCAAGTCGAGGAAAATTCTTCGTCCCCTACCTTGATAGAGGCTAAGCGGTTCGAGCGGGATCTGTTCGGCGACAGCCTGCTTTATGGTTCCCGGCAATCATTCCTTCGCGCGAAGTATGGCAGTTATTTTGACTTGTTCGTCTGGCAGCTGACGCGACTGGGAGACCCTGATTCCGCCAGGCTCGAGCAGAATCTGAAAGTATTCGTATCGGACACCAATTTCCGCGCGGTATATCAGTCCTGTGAAACGGCCTTCCCGGATTTCAGTACCTACGCCAAGCGGATCGGACAGGGTTTTATCCGCTATCACCAAGAGTTCCCGACACGACCTGTTCCCGAGGTGCTGACCACCCTTTCCGTTTTCTCTTATCCTGTGATCTGTGACTCGAGCCATCTGGCCATCGGGTTGGATATGTACCTCGGTCCGGATTCTAGATTTTATCCGACGTTGCAACCGCCGTTACCTTCCTATCTGCTTCGCAGAATGCGCTCAGAATACATCGTCGCCGATGCGTTGAAAGGTTGGCTGTTGAGTGACTATGCCTGGGACGAAACCCAAACGGATCTGCTGGAACAAATGATCGCAGCAGGACGTATTCAATACGCATTGGAGAAACTGTTGCCGTCTGAGCCTGATACGGTCCGCACGGGATATACCGATGAGCAGCTTCAGTGGTGTGATGAAAACGAAAACGAGATCTGGAGTTTCTTCATTGATAATAAATTGCTTTATTCCAGAAACCCCAGCGAGTGCATGAAGTTCGTTGGTGAAGGCCCTACTACACCGGGATTTCCAAAATCCTCCCCCGGAAATATCGGGCAGTATGTCGGGTACCGGATTGTACGGTCTTACATGGATCGCCATACATCCGTTCGCCTGCAAGAGTTGATGGACATGAAAGATCTTCATGCCTTGTTTCAGGAATCCAAATACAAACCCAAGCGGTAGTCCAACTTGACTATGAAATCATCCGAAATTAAAATTACTGTAGCCGTTGACGACAATCATATCCCGGAGAGCATTCAATGGGAGGCAAGCGACAGCGGCATGCCCGGCATGCGTCCTTGTAAAGCCTCCCTGCTTTCACTTTGGGATCCTGCAGATCATACGACCTTACGTATCGACCTTTGGACCAAAGAGATGCCGGTCGAAGACATGAAGCGTTTTTTCTTCGAGAACTTTGCTTCCATGGCGGATACCTACCGCCGTGCCACCGGCGACGAAAACGGGGCCCGTTCCATTCAGCGCTTCTCGGAAGAGTTCCGGCGTATCAGTACTTCGTCAGACGCGAAAAAATAACTTAGGGTTTTTCGAAATGCTGGTTGCTCTCCTCGATGAAGGAGAGTAGCTCGTCACGACCTTGCTTCAAATCGGCGGAGGTGATGACCAGCATGGGCAGTTCCGCCCACGTCTCCGACAGCTTACGTTTGTAGCGTTCGACGGAACGAATGGTTTCCTGTTTGGATACCTTATCGGCTTTGGTGAAAACGATGACGAAGGGAATCCGGTTTCCACCCATCCAATGGATGAATTCCAAATCCGAGGCCTGAGGCTCGTGTCGGATATCGATCAGGACGAAAACAGTCATCAGGTTCTCGCGCTTCAGCATGTAGTTGCGGATCATCTGCTGCCAGCGGATACGTGATGACCAGGAGATTTTGGCATAGCCGTACCCCGGCAGATCCACGAGGTACCATTTCTTATTGATGAGAAAATGGTTAATCAACTGCGTCTTGCCCGGGCTTGCCGACGTTTTGGCCAATCCGTTACGGTTGGTCAACATGTTGATCAGCGAGGACTTGCCGACGTTGGAGCGACCGATGAAAGCGTACTCGGGCATGTTCGGAGGAGGGCATTTGCCTACCTCCGGACTGCTGCAGATGAATTCTGCTTCCTGAATGTTTATGCGTTTCACAGGCTGCCTGTGTTGAACTGGCGATCCAGCCATTCGTCCAGGAATGTATTGAACTGTAGCGGTTGCTCCATCATGGGCGCATGACCGCATTGATCGATCCAGTACAGCGTGCTGTTGGTCAGCAGGCGATTGAATTCCTCGGCTACGTCCGGCGGCGTGACGGTATCCTGTTTTCCCCAGATCAGGCACGTGGGCCATTTCATATCCTTCAGGTCATCGCTCATGTTGTGGCGAATGGCGGACTTGGCCAGGGATAGGATGCGTATGAGCTTGGACTTGTCGTTAACGATGCCGTAGACTTCATCGACCAGTTCTTTGGTGGCGGTCTTCGGATCGTAAAAGGTGTATTCGACTTTCGATTTGATGTAGTTGTAATCTTCACGCTTGGGAAAGGTGCCGCCCATAGCGTTTTCGTACAGGCCGGAACTTCCGGTAAGTACCATGCCTTTCACGGTTTCCGGATGTCTTTTTACATAGACTAACGTGACGTGTCCGCCCAGCGAGTTACCGACGAAGATGATGTCACGCAGGCCTTTGAACTGTACAAAGTCGTGAACGAATTCTGCGCGTGCCTTCACGTTGGTGTTGAGCACCGGCAGGGTATAAATCGGCATGAGAGGGATGATGACGCGGTATCGGGCAGAAAAATGGCCGACCACATCCACCCAGTTGCTCAGGGCGCCGAACAGTCCGTGCAACAACACGAGGGGTTGTCCTTGTCCTTCTTCGATATACTGGAAATCGCCTTCTCGCTTGATCTCGTATCCCATACGGTGGTTTTCTCAAATATAGGCAATAAAGCCGGAGTTTTCAGGCCTGACGGAGTACACTCCTGCCCGACAAAGAGGGGAGGTTCGTCAAGGCCTTTTTCGCTATGAATTCCTAAAGTTTTCAACAAAGTGGGAGAAAGTGGTAGGAAGTGGTAAAAATTGGATTACATTAGCACCTCCTAATCACGAGTATAATGGCGGGTTTTATCGGAGAGTTTCCGTGCACGGTGGACGACAAGGGTCGTTTCCTGCTCCCGTCGGGCCTGAAGAAGCAGGTGCCGGCTAAGGAGCAGAAGCGCTTTGTGGTGCATCGCGGATTCGATAAGCAGCTGGTGATGTACACCCGAAAAGAGTGGGAGCGTATTTCCGCCGAGGTGAATTCGTTGAACCTCTATGTGCGCAAGAACATGGAGTTCGTCCGCAAATTCAACCGAGGTGCTACCGAGATGGAGTTGGACAATACCAACCGACTCTTGTTACCCAAGGCGTTGACGGAGTATGCCGGCATCAAGAAGGACATCGTCCTCTTCGCGTTCGGATCCCGCATCGAGATATGGTCGGAAGAGGAGTACAAGAAGATGATGAAGGATGACGGGGAAGGCTTTGCCAAGTTGGCTGAAGACGTGATGGGAGGTATACGAAAGGATGACGACAACGCGTAGTTACCATGATCCGGTTTTGCTCCGGGAAAGTGTTGATGCGCTTGACATAAAGAAAGACGGCGTCTATGTGGACGCCACTCTGGGAGGAGGAGGCCATACGCGGGAGATCCTGCGGAGGCTGGGGGCGGAAGGGACGTTATTTGGATTCGATCAGGACGAAGATGCGGGTCGCCAGGCTCCCGACGATAAGCGTTTCCTGTGGGTCAGGCACAACTACTGCTATTTGAAGCGTTTTCTAACCTACTACGGGAAGCCCCAGGTGGATGGAATACTGGCGGATCTCGGCGTATCGTCGCATCAGTTCGACGAAGGCGAACGTGGATTCTCCACACGTTTCGATGGACCGTTGGACATGCGCATGAACCAATTGTCCGGACGCACGGCCGAAGAGGTATTGAACCGTTATCCGCAAGAATCACTGGCCCGGATTTTCCGGGAGTACGGCGAGTTGCGCAATGCAGGTGAATTAGCCAAGCGACTGGTTGCTGCCCGCCAACAAGGAACTCTTCAGACAACAGCTCAGTTGAAAGCCGCGGCCATGCCGGTAGCGGAGCGCGGGAACGAATCACAGTTTCTTGCCCGACTGTTCCAGGCGCTTCGGATAGAAGTCAACGGTGAGTTGGAATCGCTCAAGCGATTTTTGGAGCAGGCCGCAGAGGTGCTCGCTCCCGGTGGTAAGCTGGTGGTCATCTCGTATCATTCCCTGGAAGACAGACTGGTGAAGCAGTTCATCGCCAACGGTCAGTTCGAAGGCACACCCGAGAAAGACATTTTCGGTAACACGCCAGCGCTGCCCTTGAGAGCCTTCCATAAAAAACCGATCGAACCCGACGATGCAGAGATTGCCCGTAATCCACGCGCCCGGAGCGCAAAAATGAGAATCGCCGAAAAGCAGTGACACACCATGGCTGAAAACAAAGTGACCGAACAGACGGACGAACAAGAAGTCGAAGTCATCGATTCGGACAACAGCACTACAGAAGAGCAACCTCGGCGCCGCTCTTCCCGGAAGTCCAAGTCATGGGTTAAATACCTGAATGTATTCGAGTGGTTCGATCGTAACCAGTTGGCGACGAACATGCCCTATATCCTGTTCGTCACCGGACTGATCATGTGTTATATCGCCAACAGTTATTTCGCCGAGCGTTTGATCCGTGATATCGATAAGACAAAAGTGGAACTGAAGGAGCGGAGTGCAGAATTCGTTTCCACCCGTTCCCAATTGATGTTTGAAAGTAAGCAGTCGGAAGTAGCCAAGTCCGTCGCTGACCAGCAGCTCTTCGAAAGCAAAGAGCCGCCGAAGAAACTCTTCTTGGCTGCAGAAAAGGAATCAGAGCAATAACCCCCTGTCGTATCCATGGAAGCACGCAAGGTCATCCTGTTCCGCATTTACATTTCGTTTCTGCTGATATGCCTGTTCGGTCTCGCCATACTGATTCAGATGGGTCGTATTCAGTTCGTACAGGGTGAGATGTGGAAAGCGAAAGCCGACAGCCTCATGCTCGACTACAAGACCATCGAGGCGTCGCGTGGAAATATCTTCTCCGCCGACGGCAGCCTGTTGGCCACCTCCGTGCCGATCTACGACCTGCGGATGGATACCCGTGCCGGTGCCATCACCAACGATATTTTCAACGCCAAGGTTGATTCCCTCGCTCACGGCTTGTCTCTGGTATTCGGCGACAAACCGGAACAGGAATACCGTGCTGAGTTATTTGCTGCCCGCGCTAAAGGCAACCGCTATTACCTCATCCACCGAGGCGCCACCTTTCCGCAGTTGCAGCGTGTTAAACGCCTGCCCATCTTCAACATGGGTCGTTACAAAGGCGGCCTGCTGGTCGAACAACGCAGCAAGCGTGAACTTCCCTTCCGTATCCTGGCACAGCGGACCATCGGAACGGTCCGTGATGTGAAGCCTGTCGGCATCGAGTCGGCATTCAACGAGCAGCTCACCGGCGTTAGCGGCAAACGCCTCATGCAAAAAATTTCAGGCAATACGTGGAAGCCGGTCAACGACAAGGATGAGATCGAACCCAAAGACGGTAATGACATCATCACCACCTTGGATGTGAATATCCAGGATGTGGCGGAATCATCGCTCGAACAACATCTTCGACTGCACGATGCCGACCACGGCTGCGCAGTGCTGATGGAGGTAGAGACGGGAGAGATCAAAGCCATCGCCAACCTGTCTCGCGATAAGGAAGGCAATTACTACGAAAGTTTCAATTATGTCATCGGGGAAGCGACGGAGCCGGGATCCACGTTCAAGATGGCGTCTTTGCTCGCATTGCTCGATGACGGCCTGGCGGATACTTCCGATCAGGTGTTTGTTGGAAACGGTACTACGTTTTACTTCGGACACAAGATGGAAGATTCGCATGCGCCGCACTCTTCCAAATTGTCGGTGTCGGATGTTTTCGCTCATTCGTCGAACGTCGGTACGTCGCGTTTGGTCTATCAGGCCTATGCACGTAATCCGCAAAAGTTCATCGATAAGATCCATTATTTCGGTCTGGGGCAGAAGCTGGAATTGCAGATCGAAGGAGAAGGAAAGCCATTGGTGAAAAACTCGACCGACAAGGATTGGTCCGCACTCTCTTTGCCGTGGATATCTATCGGTTACGAATCCAAACTCACCCCGTTGCAGGTTCTG
>CAYWDY010000129.1:0-7064 GCA_964455985.1 uncultured Flavobacteriales bacterium | reverse complement strand
GGCTTCGCCGGAAATGATCCGCAGTCTACCGTTCGCTTTATCGAAATCGATATCGAACCTAGGCCCCTTGTAAAGTCGGATGAATTGCCCGTCGGTGAAGGTAGATGGTGTATAGTCAGGTGGGAGAAATGTGACACCCGGCAAGACTTGGAACTGGATGGCAAAATCATCCACATCCACCGGAGCGGAGGAACCTTCATTCCAAACATAGGCAGTGATGACACAATCGTTATCTGTGAATTCGGCAGGAATGACCTGTGACATGGGCACGACCGTCAGCCAACCTTTTTTCCCGGGTTTTGACTCTTTGACTTCTACACTGTTCCAATACACTTGTTCACCACGCTGGTGGATGGAGAAGACCACTTTTAATCCTCGAATATTCTGCTGATTCCGGGCCAAGAAAGAGACAACAGCATCGTAGTTTCGTTGACCGTTACCTGCCGGAATAGCTCCACGCCAACCGATACCGTAGGGATGCGATGCATCCGTTCTTGAAAATGAGGCGCCCTCTTCGGTGACCACGGAATTCCAATTAAACCAGTAGAGCGAAGTATCCAACCGATCCATGCTGCACAGGTATCGAATGGAGCGATCCTCCGCATGCGCATGACGCGCAAGCAGCATGATGGCCGAGGCCAAAATGAATACCAACCGATGGAATTGTTCTCCCCTCATTCGCAGGTCAAAAATAAACGAATTACGGGAGTAGTAAAGCTATTCTCCGTTCTATTTGACCGGGGTGGACAAACGGGAATAATGTTCGGCCATGCGGGCATTACCGCTCAGGCGATACGCCTTGGAAAGGGTATCGGCTATGGCACTGGACTCCGGATGCAGGTCCAGGTTCAATCGCAAGAGACTGATGGCATCCTGATATCGTCTGCGTTTGGTCAGCTCATTGGCCAGCTGGGTGATGTGCTCTTCCGAGGCAGGATAGGACTTGATGGCAAAATCACCTACTAGGGGTGATTTGACTTGATTCGCCAGTTTGACGAACTCCTGACGGACATTGGAGACACGCGCCAAAAAGAGATCATAGGGTATCATCTCATCCATAAAGTCTTTCTCATACGTGGCGAGCGTTTGCTGCATATACTCGTAAGCCTCGTAGGATTTCATGGATTTGTAGAAACGGTGGTATTCATGCATCAACTTATCCCCTCGAACCAGATACACGGTATCGCCATCCAAATTGATGAGCTCGTTGAAATTAAGAATGGAAGCCAGAGCGATCTGGGAATAATTCTGCGACTCGTTCTTGAAACCACCACACGTCGTTTGCCATACCTGCTGCATGAGCGCCACTCCACCGGAGGTCGGACTCAACTGATCGATTACGCACCGCACATTACCTGCACCGGCATGATAGGCATGTAAAACCAGAAGGCGGAACCAGAGATCTGTTTCCTGATACGCTACACCGTGCTCATCCAGAAACTTCTTGATGTACGGGACACAGCCGGTATTGATCAGTCGGGCGGCGGCCTTGGCAGCCAATCGGATATCCGAACGGTCGTCGTGGTACTTATTGACCCGGAGTCCGAAACGACGGGCCACTGCGGGCATCAGCTGAAATGGTCCGGAGGCACCGACAGAGGACTTGGTCTTGAGCTTTCCCGGAGATTCGATGAGCAGAATCGTCTGGGCGAACCAAGGATCACAACCGTTGGCCTCGAACACTTCGATGGCGTTACTGATCAATGGCAACGTCTTCTTTACTTCGTAAAACTCCCCTTTGCCAGCCGTCACAAACAGATTCGTACCTAACGCCAAGTCATGTGCAGAGCAAACGCTATCCTTGAAGCAGGTCTTCTCCATTTCGGATTGACTGTACCATGCCGATCTTGAGATACGCTGAATAGGCTTTCGGCAACTGGCCATGTTGATGATACAGGTATCACTGGTCAGATTGATCACCTCTCTCCAAAAACGGACTTGAGCCAGTGTATCCCATCCCTGCCGGTAGAACGTTTCATCCTGAAGAAAAAACAGGGAGGTGGTATCATTCCAGGAAACAACCGTCTTGCGTACGACCTGGGTCGATAACGAGTTCGACATGGCGTTACCGCCAACGAACATCATACACACTGCCAGAACGAAACCGTAGACTCTCTTCATTGGACTATGAGTACGAGCTTGCCCCTTACCAGTTAGTTAAAAACAGGAATTTCCTTACAGGAATGGCCTATTAAAGCCCTCTTACCTTCTCCTTATGCTTCTTGACCTGCCGGGACAAAGCATTCATGCATAAGTCCGTCGCCTCTTCAAACGTGCGGCATTGCTCGCTGACCACGATATCGTTACCAGGCATCTGCAATTTGATCTGCACAATCTTGTTCTTGGCGTCACTGGATTTATCCAGTTTCAAAAATACCTCTCCTCCAAGGATGTTATCGTAGTAGGTAATCATCTTATCGACCTTTTCCTGGATGAAATCAACTAATTTACGGTCTGCGTCGAAGTGAATGGATTGGACGGTGATCTTCATAATGCGTTGGATTTTAGGCCCTGGGATGGGCGAGTTTATAGACTTCTTTGAGTTTCTCGATGGTATTATGGGTATACACTTGGGTAGCGCTTAGGTTCGCGTGACCCAGAATCTCTTTGACACTGTTTATGTCGGCTCCGTTGTTCAACATGTGCGTGGCGAAGGTGTGTCTGAGGATGTGTGGGCTCTTCTTCTCTAGCGTGGTGACCGAACCCAATCGGCTCACGACGATTCGGTATACGAATTTCGTATACAGCGGTTTCCCCTTATCCGTGACAAGAAAGCCGGAAACATTACCGAATGTTTGGGTCCGTATATCCAAGTATTCTCGCATCAGGGATTTGAGTTTATCCGAGAACGGAATGATCCTTTCTTTATTTCGTTTACCAAGCACTTTGAGTTGAGAACGGTGAAGGTCCACATCAGTATCCTGGATACCCACCAATTCCGACAAACGCATACCGGTGGCATAAAAGATTTCTAGGACTAGCCTGTCACGAATAGCCTGGAACCCTTCGCCGAAATCGACCGATTGAAACAGTAGTTCCATCCGGCCTTGGTCGACGAACACGGGGAGTCGCTTGGAGGTCTTGGGAGACTGGACTTTGACAAGAGGGTTGGTGGTGATGTCTTTCCGGCGAAGCAAAAATTTATAATAGCTCTTCAAGGCCGTCAGTTTCCGGTTGATAGAGCGCGGTGAGATTCCGGACTCCATCAACTCCACAATCCACGAGCGGACCATGCTGTGCTGTACATCGGCCGGTTCGGTGATTTCGTATTGCTTCAGACTGTAATGGAAGAATTGCTCGAGGTCGTTCTGATAGGCCAGCACGGTATTCGCCGAAAAGCGTTTTTCAAAACGGATGTATTGTAAAAAAGTCGCGATAGCCATACCCTGAAAACAAAAGCGAGAAGTGGATATACCACCTCTCGCTTCTTATATTTCTTAGTTAATCATCTCGTCACAGTAACGAAGACATTAACGTAAATATATCGACGGATGTTGCCGTCCGCAAGGGAATTCTCAGGCCTCTTCGGTGCGCTGCATCATAGTGCGGTATTTGGCCCGCAATACTTGCTGACGACGGGTGACGGACTTTTTCTCAAAAGTCTGACGGCGACGCAATTCGCGCACTACTCCCGTACGTTCGAACTTCTTTTTGAACTTCTTAAGCGCCTTGTCAATCGGCTCGTTTTCTTTGATAGGTACGATGATCATGATATACGTATTTCCCTTTTGGGACGGCAAAAATAACAGAAATAGGGTAAAAAACAAATAATTACTTCAGGATTTCCCTAGAAATCACGAGTTTTTGGATTTCTGAGGTGCCTTCCCCGATCGTACAGAGCTTGGAATCCCGGTAAAACTTCTCGACCGGAAAATCCTTGGTATACCCATATCCCCCGAAAATCTGGACCGCTTCGGTGGCAACATGAACCGATACTTCCGAAGCGTAGTATTTGGCAAAAGCGCTCTCTTTGGTGCACTTTTTACCTTTATTCTTCAAATCTGCGGCCTGCAAGGTCAACAATTCAGCCGCCTCTATTCGGGTGGCCATATCGGCCAATTTGAAGGCAATAGCTTGGAAATCAGCAATCGGACGTCCAAATTGCTGGCGCTCCTGAGCGTATTTCAACGCCGCCTCATATGCGCCTTTCGCAATGCCCAGTGCCAGGGAGGCAATGGAAATCCGCCCACCATCCAGGATCTTCATGGATTGGATGAACCCATCCCCGACGTTGCCTAGAATCTGGCTTTCATGGACACGACAGTCCTGAAAAATCATTTCAGCGGTTTCGGAAGCCCGCATACCCAACTTGTTTTCTTTTTTACCGGCCTGAAACCCGGGAGTGCCGCGCTCCACGATGAACGCGGTAATACCGTGGGAATCCAGTAAGTCTCCGGTACGAGCCAGTACCACAGCTACATCTCCGCTTTTACCGTGCGTGATCCAGTTCTTGCTGCCATTGATGACCCAATGATCGCCATCCTTCTTCGCCACGCATTGCATGCGCATCGCGTCACTACCGGTATTGGCCTCGGTCAAACCCCACGCACCGATCCATCGTCCGCTGGCCAACAACGGCAAATACTTCTTCTTTTGCTCTTCATTACCGAACTGCATGATATGACCGGTGCAAAGCGAGTTATGGGCTGCCATCGAGAGTCCGATGGAACCGCACACCTTGGCCAATTCAATGATGGCTGTCATGTATTCAAAATAACCCAGGCCGGCACCGCCATATTCTTCAGGCACCAGCACTCCCATCAACCCCAACTCTCCAAGCTGATGAAAAACCTCCTTGGGGAAGTGCTGGGACTCGTCCCAATCCATCAGGTGAGGACGGATCTGAGTCTCGGCAAAACGACGGACGGTATCCGCAATCAATACTTGGTTTTCGCTTGGATTGAATTCCATAAGAAGAGTCTGGTCAATAATTTACAATGGAGAAAATATCGGTCGAGTAAGGACGAAGCACATCGGCGCCGTTCAGAAAATCCAAACCGACCAAGAAGGCGAATCCGGCCACATTACCCTGTGAACGCAACACCAATTCTGCGGCGGCGGCAGCGGTACCACCCGTGGCCAAGAGGTCGTCGTGAATCAGCACGTTCGACCCCGGCTTCAGATCCCCTTCGTGAATCTCTACCGTAGCACTCCCGTACTCCAGATGATATTCGAAGGATAACGTTTTGGAAGGAAGCTTTCCCTTCTTCCGAATAGGAATGAAGGGTACATTGAATCGCTGCGCCAATAACATGCCGAAGAGGAATCCGCGGCTTTCCACGCCCACAATGGCATCGATTCCTTTCGAGGTGAAATGTCCGAACATCTCGTCGGTGATATCCGTGCACAAGGGAGCGTCCATCAAGATCGGAGTGATGTCCTTGAACAGAATACCCGGTTTGGGGAAATCCGGCACATCCCTGATGATACTGCGAACACGTTGAGCGACACTCATGGCTAATGAATAGGCTGATGACCCACTGAAAGGTACGGCGCAAATTTACGGTAATTTTCATCGGTGACCAAAGGCAGTCGGCGCAGCTCCCCTACACTATCCATCTCATGTTGCATGCGATATCGTTCCAACTGACGCAGTAAGGCACGGCTGAAATAAGGATGATGGCGCAGGTTATCCCAATCAACCGTGCGAATATCAAAGACTCGCCAAGACTGGGGCTGCAACTCCAATTGATTTTGTAGGATGAGCCACAGGGAATCTGAAATCCCATAGACTTCTTTTACTTGAGCGACAGCATAAAACCCTCCCAGCCTTTCGCGGTATTTGACAATACGCTCCGCCAACACATGACCAATACCAGGAAGTGCTTCCCATTCCTTCGCGTCAGCTTGATTGATATCAACAATCTTATTGCCCGGTTTTTCCTTCGGCCTATCCCGTGAAATCAATCGGTCGGGCAACAAGATGAAAGGCGACGCCTTGAGCTTCCATCCCTCCTCCAGCATGCTCCACCGCAAAAGATCCTGCTTTATCCTGAACGTTCCACCTTGATCAACATACCGGACCAACGCTTTCGCCTTACCTGCTGAAAGACCCAAGCGTTTCCAGTCGGAAACGGCCATCCTATTCGGATCGAAAGGAAACAAAACCGGGCCGGAATGATTCGAAGGTGATTCTATTTGTACTTGATCCGGGATAGAGTTAGCTGGAGTATTACGCCTTAACGTAGTCTGCAGCGACTCAAGCAGAAACTCCATGCGTTCGGAATTGACAGGAAGTGAAGGCTCATAGACATAACGAAGGTAGTACAGGGCGCTAAGTTGCATCATGAGCAATACACTGAGTACAAATAGTCCTTGCCTTTCCCGGACGGTGAAGGATAATTGATCCTTCCACCGAGTCGATAACAACCTTGAACTTTTCCGCTTTTGTTTCACCCCGCGAAGGACGCAGGGGAGAAATCAAGGTGCAATCCGTAAAAGCTGTTTTTCCACCTCATCCAAGCCTTCGAGAAAAGTTCGGGGCTCAAACCCCAAGTCTTTCTCCGCTTTGTTGATGATAAAACCGGTTACCGGTGGACGACGGGCGGGCTGGTTCAGCTCAGCCGAGCTGACAGGTTGAATCAAAGAAGCATCCAACTTGAAACGGTCCGCCACGATACGAACGATATCCAGCATGCAATATGTTTCCCTTCCGCTAACATGGTAAATTCCTTGCGCTTTTTTCAGAGCGGCTTGTACGCATGCCTCCGCGAGATCTTCGGCCAGTGTAGGCGACCGAAATTGGTCGTTGATGACACGAATGACTTTGCCGGCGCGCAACGACTGAATCGTCCACAACACGACGTTGGATCGGCTGTTATCATCGACCACGCCGTAAATGATGATAGTACGGACGATACTTGACGAAATTCCGCTGTCCAAAACCACTTTTTCCCCTAAGGCTTTGGTCGTGGCATAATGACTCAGCGGATGAATCTCATCCGATTCGATGTAAGGCCCCGATGCTCCATCAAAAACAAAATCAGTAGACAGATGAACGAGGTGAGAACCAGTGAATGAACACGCGTCTACCATATGACGGACGGCCTCCACATTCATACGCA
>CAYWDY010000128.1:0-7121 GCA_964455985.1 uncultured Flavobacteriales bacterium | reverse complement strand
AAGAAAATGCCAATGAATGCGTAACTTTAAAGGAATCCCCGGTTAATTTTGGACAAAGACTCCACACCCGTTACCACGTCCTCCTCTTCTGCCGAAGCCGAAAAGGAAACCATATTGCGTGCCTACAAGGCGCTGCTTCGAGCGTTACGCCCCAGTTTGGGTAAAGGCGACAAGAAAATGATCCGACTTGCCTTCGACATGTCGTTGGAGGCGCACAAGGACATGCGTCGCAAGACCGGAGAACCCTATATCCTGCACCCGCTGGCTGTTGCGCAAATCTGTGCCGAGGAAATCGGACTTGGTCCGTTAGCCATCGTGTGTGCCTTGTTGCATGACACCGTAGAAGACACCCACCTTTCGCTGGACGACATCCGAAATTCTTTCGGCGAAAGGGCGGCGATTATCGTCGACGGACTCACGAAGATTTCCGGCGTCGTGCTGCAAGGCGGCTCCATCCAAGCCGAGAACTTCCGAAAGATGCTTCTCACGCTGTCGGATGATGTCAGGGTGATCTTGATCAAACTGGCCGACCGTCTGCACAACATGCGGACACTCGACTCGATGGCTCGGGAAAAGCAACTCAAGATCGCTTCGGAAACGGCATTCCTCTACGCCCCCCTTGCGCATCGCCTTGGGTTGTATTCCATCAAGACGGAGCTCGAAGACCTTTCGCTGAAATACACGGAGCCCGATATTTACAACGATATCGCTTCCAAACTGCAGCAGACTAAACGCGAACGGACCAGATTCATCAACGAATTCATGGAACCTGTCAGCGAGGAGCTCACCCGCCAGGGTTTCAAGTATGAAGTAAGAAGCCGGACTAAATCGGTACAATCGATCTGGAACAAGATGAAACGCCAAGGCGTGGGCTTCTCCGAGATCTACGACATCTTTGCCGTTCGGATTGTCATCGACACAGACGAAGAAAACGAGAAAGCGATGTGTTGGCGATGCTACTCGGTCTTCACCGATTATTACACACCCAATCCAGACAGATTACGTGACTGGATATCCACGCCCAAAGCCAACGGCTATGAATCCCTGCACACTACCGTCATGGGCCCGGGTGGCCGCTGGGTGGAAGTTCAGATCCGTAGTCGCCGCATGGACGACATTGCCGAAAAAGGGTATGCCGCCCACTGGAAATACAAAGAGGCTGCTGCCGAGTCAGCCTTGGACGACTGGATCAAGAAGGTCCGCGAACTGTTGGAGAATCCGGACATGAATGCCGTCGATTTCATCGACGACTTCAAGCTGAACCTGTTTGCTGACGAGATTTTCGTGTTCACACCTAACGGCGAACTGAAGACCTTGCCCACGGGATCTACCGCGCTTGATTTTGCCTTTGAAATACACACCGATTTGGGCTCGCGATGTATCGGAGCTAAGACCAACCACAAGTTGGTACCGCTGAGTCACCGGCTACGAAGCGGCGACCAGGTAGAAATCATCACGTCCAACAAGCAAACACCGAAAGAGGACTGGCTTAACTACGTGGTGACCGCTAAAGCCAAATCCAAGATCAAGAGTGCGCTCAAAGAAGAAAAACGTAAATACGCCGACGACGGAAAAGAAATTCTCGAACGGAAATTCAAACACCTCAAGCTGGATTTCACATCCGAAAACATCAACGAGCTGCTGGCCCATTACCGCATCCCTTCTCCCCTTGAACTGTATTACCGAATTGCAAAAGGGTCAATTGACATCTATGATCTAAAAGACTTCATTGTCGAAAAAGGCAGCATACGTGCGATTCAGCCTCCTCGTAATGAGATGCAGACACTGGAACAGATGGTGAAAAGCATCCGCGGCTCCAGTGACATGCTGGTGCTGGATGGCAGTCTGGACAAGATCGATTACAATCTTTCTCCGTGTTGCAACCCGATTCCCGGTGATGACGTGTTCGGATTCGTTACCGTACACGAAGGAATCAAGATCCACCGGGTCTCCTGCCCGAATGCGATACAGCTCATGTCCAATTATGCCTACCGGATTGTAAAAGCCAAATGGACGGGTCAGCAAGAGCTGGCTTTCTTGGCGGGTGTGCGTATCACCGGACTGGATGACGTAGGAGTCGTGAGCAAAATCTCCAAAGTCATCTCAAGTGACCTTAAAGTGAACATGCGTAGTATCAGCATCGAGTCCAACGACGGCATTTTCGACGGCACCATCATGCTTTTCGTCCATGACACCCACCACCTCGACCGACTAATCAAGAAACTCAAAGAAGTACACGGCATACTTACCGTTAGCCGTATCGACGGAAAAGGATGAATATGACCACTACAGATACCATCGCTTCTGTCAAGAAGGCGTTCACTGAATACCTGGAAAAACACGGCCACCGCCGTACCAAGGAACGCTATACAGTGCTCGAGGAAATCTACAAGCTGAACGATCACTTTGATGTGGAATCTCTCATGATTCACATGAATCAAGCGAGACACCGCATCAGCCGGGCTACCTTATACTACACCATTGAACTGCTGCTGGACTGCGACCTGATCACCCGCCATCAGTTCGGCAAGAATCTCGCGCTGTTCGAGCGATCCTATTCATACAAACAGCACGACCACTTGATTTGCCAGAATTGCGAACACATCTTTGAATTCTGTGACCCCAGAATCCAACAGATCCAATCCATGATGGGTGATATCCTGCGGTTTGACATTGCCTCCCACTCGCTTCATCTTTTTGGAAATTGCAGGGAACTCCAAGAAAAAGGCACCTGTCCGCATCAGCGTGTCCCCTCGAACGGACAATAGCCCTCAAAATCAACGCTTAACAACCACTTATTATTCAAATCATTATCGTACTTTTACACCATGGACTTCAGTTATACAATTCAACGCAAGGATAATTATGCCATTGTAGAAATGGCGGGCAACCTTATCGATAAAAACCAAGCCACTCCATTGCTGGACGAAATCCAAGCCCTGATTGACGGCGGCATCAAGAATTTCGTCATCTCCATGGAGAATTTCAAATACCTAAACAGTAACGGGCTGAATGTTCTGGTCAATATTCTGACCAAAAGCCGCAAGAACGGCGGCGACACGACTATCTGCAAGATCAACGACAAGATCAAGGAACTGCTTATCATTACTAAGCTTAATACGGTTTTCACGATTACCGAGGATCTTCTCACTGCCTCTCGTCAGTTTCAAGCCTGACGCCTATTCCCTTTAGGATTCCAATAGTTCCTTAGCTACCCTTCGACTAAACCTCCTGCTCTACACCTCCTGACACCATGCCAGTTGACGTACTTTTAGGTCTCCAGTGGGGCGACGAAGGAAAAGGTAAAATTGTAGATGTACTTACGCCGCGATACGGCACCATCGCCCGTTTCCAAGGTGGACCGAATGCCGGTCACACGCTTGAATTCGAAGGCATCAAACACGTACTTCACACCATACCTTCCGGAATATTTCGTCCTGGAAGCATTAACATCGTAGGTAACGGCGTCGTCATAGACCCGGTTACCTTGAAGAAAGAAGTGGACGCGTTGTTATCCATGAACGTTCCGGTTTCTGAACGGCTGTACATTTCCCGTAAGGCAAATATCATCCTTCCCACACACCGTTTGCTGGACGCTGCCTCTGAAGCACTCAAAGGATCCGAAAAGATCGGCTCCACCCTTCGTGGTATCGGTCCTGCCTACATGGACAAGACCGGACGAAACGGCTTACGAATCGGCGACATCGAATCCAATCAGTTCCAATCCCGGTATGAAAAATTGAAGCGGAAGCATTTGGATCTGCTCTCTTCCATGAATTACGGCACCGAATCTCTGGCTGCCATGGAAACTGATTTTCTGTCGGCGATCGAATTCATCCGTGGACTGAACCTTATCGACAGCGAACATCATATCAATGACCTGCTGGCTGGTAATCATTCCATCCTAGCCGAGGGAGCCCAAGGATCGTTGCTCGACATCGATTTCGGCTCTTACCCGTTCGTGACCTCCTCCAATACCATTACTGCCGGCGCTTGTACAGGGTTGGGAGTTGCACCGCGTCACATCCGAAAAGTATACGGGATATTCAAGGCCTATTGCACCCGCGTAGGTAGCGGTCCATTCCCTACCGAACTGAACGATGCTGTCGGCGAATCCATCCGACAGGCCGGAAGGGAATTCGGCGCCACCACCGGAAGGCCGCGTCGTTGCGGTTGGCTGGATCTTCCCGCCCTTCGCTACGCCATCATGATCAACGGTGTCACCGACCTCACGATGACCAAGCCGGATGTGTTGAGCGACTTCGACGAAATCAAAGTCTGTACCCATTACCGGATTGACGGAGAGCTTACCGACCGCATGCCGTATGATATCGTGAACACGGAAATCGAGCCTGTATATGAAACACTTCCCGGTTGGAAATGCGACTTGACCGGAATTCAACAGGAGTCAGAGTTCCCTGCGGCCCTGGCCGGATATATTCATTGGTTGGAGCAACAGCTACACGTTCCAGTTTCGATTGTTTCAGTAGGACCCAACCGGTCGCAGACCATTTTAAGAACAGCTGTTGAAGCCACAGCGGTACCGGTTCATTCCTGAACCATAGGCATCGTTTAGGTCTCATTGACCTTCCCCCTCTTCATTCGCAGTCACGGCCTTTTACGGTAGTCTCAACGGGCTCCGACGTCATGTCCATTACGATGGAATCAGTTGGCGTTCCTGTTAAATCCGGCTGTCCAGCTTCCAGCCACGCGGAGTACCAGTATGAGCCTACTGCAGCAATGGCTTCCCGGAATCGTCGCTCTATCTGTCCGTCCAACATGTCATAGTATTCCTTGGCAAAGGAAACAGCGTAGGTTCTGACGACCATCGATCCTCGATCCTCGAAGGCGAATTTTTGATGTTCCGGAAAATGCTCCGTCAATGTCCGTTCAAAGGAAAGCACTGAATCTACTGCCTTGCTGCTGGCACCGACAATGGACCAAGAGGCCTCTAGCGGTTGAGGCAAATACTCAGCAGGTCGGACCCAACCGTCAAATCCACTGCCGAACAGTTCCGGAACACGCGACTCCCAGAAGGCATGAATACCTTTTTGCCCGGTGAGCTGTCCATTGTAGTTGCGCGTACAATGCAACGGTACATGGGCATCGGCAATGTAATGGCCCAAGCAAGCCGAATAGTAGAGAACATGGGAAAGATCGTGTTGTATGAAAGCATGAATGAGTCGTCCATAAAACTTTTGTATCACCCATGGGACAATGCCGTGCTCCTTGAGCGTATCGGCTGTAAAACAATCCACGGCCTCCTCCCACCGGTGGGGAATGGAATCTATACCGCCATACCGATCCAGATCGATAAAATGTCGCGGTGCTTCTTCCGGATCGGAATACCGACGCTGGTCGGGATCTACCGCGTGCCGAAATAGATATAGGATGTGCGGACGATAATAGTCAAACAAGGGTGGCGGAAGCGTGAATACCGCCATGTAGTTGATACGCTGATGTGCCCAGAAGCCCCATGCCTTGGAACATGAGGGTAACATCGAAAATAATACGATTGGAATACTCCACCGGAAATTCATACCGCAAGGACGGCAAGCATCAACTCCGGCACAACCGCACAGATGCGGATAGTAGAAGAATCAGACAGTCACCGCTTGTTTAAGGCGGACTAACACTCCGTTTTCCAACACGGGAATGACTTCCGTTTGGTTCGGCGTCAGGCAGAATTTGATATCACGCTTCAGGTTCAAGCGGGCAAAACGTTCTTTGTGGTAAGAGCGTTGCAGGAATTTCACCGGATCCTGTTTGGCCAACTGATACAGGTATTTGAGCGCCAGACATCCATCACCATGATGGTATTTATCCGAACGCTGGAGGATCTCTTCGGTGACTGCACCGGCAAAGAGCGAATCCTCCAAGTTGAACTTGTTTTTCCATCCGGAGCACAACAATAGAATATCGCGTTCCTGCTTAACCAACCAATCACACAACGCATCGATATTCAAGAAGGAACCGATAACGACCTTATAGGCATCTTTGGAAACCTCAATGGCCTGAGTGCCGTTGGTGGTCGTAATGACAATCGTCTTGCCTTTGATGCGCTCATCCATGTAATGGTAAGGCGAATTTCCAAAATCGAATCCATCTACCTGGACGGCATCCCGCTCTGCACCGGTCAGGTATCCCTTGGCTTTCCAGGAAGCAGCATCCTCCATGGTCGCTACCGGAATGATCTTGTCAGCGCCCCATTCAAAAGCCGTACAAATGGCAGACGTCGCGCGAAAAATATCAATGATGACCACGATGCTTTCCTTGTCTTTGTATACCGGATACAAAGCGGGGGAAAAGCAAGCGTCTATCTTGAAGGGCGCGGAATGAATACTCATTTCTTATAAAACGGAATTCGAACAACGGATGCTTTGATGGCTTTATCGCGTACGGAGATATAAACCTCGGAACCTTCTTTGGCAAAAGCCGCATCGACGTAACCCATTCCAATGGCTTTTTGCAACGAGGGCGATTGGGTACCTGAGGTCACTTTACCGATTTTATTCCCAGAGGCATCCAGTATTTCATAGTCGTGGCGTGGAATACCGCGTTCGATCATTTCGAAACCGACGAGTTTTCTCGAAACACCTGCATCCTTCTGTGCTTTTAGTGCTGCAGCGTTCGTGAATTCCTTGGTGAATTTGGTGATCCAACCTAGACCGGCTTCAATCGGGCTGGTGGTATCGTCGATGTCATTGCCATAGAGACAGAAACCCATCTCCAAACGCAACGTGTCTCGTGCACCCAGACCGATAGGTTTGATACCCTGAGACTGACCGGCTTGGAAAATGGCATCCCAAACTTTTTCCGCATCCTTATTCTCGACATAAACTTCGAATCCACCTGCTCCCGTATAACCCGTGGCAGAGACGAGTACATTTTCACAACCGGCGAATCGGCCCTTGGCGAACGTGTAGTATTCCATGTTCATCAGGTCCATGTCGGTCAGTGGCTGTAGTACCTCGGCGGCTTTGGGCCCCTGAACAGCGAACAAAGAAGTCTTATCAGAAATATTATGCATTTCTACTCCTTCGGTGTTACGAAGGGAGAACCAATCCCAATCTTTATCTATGTTGGACGCATTCACCACCAGCATATAGGTCCGCTCGTCG
>CAYWDY010000127.1:433-7213 GCA_964455985.1 uncultured Flavobacteriales bacterium | reverse complement strand
AAAAAAGCCATTGATCAATTCAATCCGTTCAAGAAGAAATAACCGCGTACGTTGATTACGATGAGAATCCGGTCTTCATTCCGCTGGCACCTGCTACTGCTGCTCATCCCTCTACAAGGTTCGGGACAAAAGTCGCGCTGCCCTGCCAGTCAGGATAAGAAAGCGTTATCCCAATTTGAGGATGCGACCAGTCTATTCAAATCCCGTAAGTATCAGGATGCCTTGGAAAAGGTTGCTAAGAGTATCGATGCAGACCCCGAATTCGCTGATGCCTATTACTTGCAAGGCACTCTCGCCTTGAAGCGAAAAGATTTTCCGTTGATGGAGGAAAGCTATAAGAAAGCTATTGAATTGTGTCCCGAAACCGACCCGGAGGCGTATTATCAGTTGGGCTGGTATTGCTACGACTTGAAGCGATGGACGGATGCGGAAACTTGGCTAAAAGCATTTTTGGAGATGGATCAGATCCAGGAGGATCACGCCAAGAAGGCGGAGCTCATGCTTCTTCGTTCCAAGTTGTATGCTCATCCTGTTCCTTTCGATCCGAAACCGGTTCGCTCCATCTGTACGGCGGATCCTGAATACCTGCCCTATATCTCCCCCGATAACCAATTCGTTTTCTTCACACGGCGATTTGAATTGAAGGAGCGGAACATGTTGGTTCCTCAGAGTGTCGAGAAATTCATGATGGCTCGACTGAAGGAGGACGGTACGTATGAAAACGGTAAGCCGATGGATGACCCTTTCAATCGGGGAACGAGCAATAACGAAGGAAGTGCCGCCATCACCATCGATAACCGACACCTTTACTTCACCGTGAATGAGAAAGGTAATTTTGACATTTACACCTCCGATTATTCAGATGGGTATTGGAGTGACATTCGTCCGGTTGAGAACATCAATGATTCCCGGCAGTGGGATTCTCAACCTACCATTTCTGCCGATGGCAGGACGCTTTATTTCGCCTCTGCCCGGGATTCCGTCACCGGACTGGATATCTACTATTCGCACAAATCAGAGAATGGGAAATGGTCGAGGCCTTCGAAGCTATCGGATGTCATCAATACCGGAGGAAACGAAAAATCCCCCTTCATGCACAGCGACAGCAAGACCCTCTATTTTGCATCGGACAGTCTGCCTGGCTTGGGAGGTTTTGACCTGTTCATGGTTAAGCAAGACGAGAAGGGGAATTGGAAGAAGCCTGTGAATCTGGGGTATCCCATCAATACCGATGCGGATGAAGTCAGCTTCATCGTGAGCACAGATGGCAAGCGAGGGTACTTCGCATCCAATAAGATCAATGGAAATTCCGGATTCGATATCTATTCGTTTGAGCTGTATCCGGAAGTAAGACCCAACATGGTCTATTTCCAAAAAGGCGAACTCAAGCTCTCCGACAATGAACCAAGACCCGCGACCATTGAGATCAGGGACGTGGTGACTAACGACCTTAAAAAAATCGATGTAGATTCGGTAACGGGCGAGTATGCGTTTGTGGGCGATTTCAATCATGACCTGATGTTGTCTGTCAAGCAGGAAGGCGTCGCGTTCTCCTCCCAATATGTTTCTACGAAAGACACGAGCAATTTTTCCCCGAAGAAAAAAGACATCCAACTCAGCACGCTGGAAGTAGGAGGTCAGTACACCATCAATGATATCCTTTTCGACTATAATTCAGACCGTATCAACGACACCATCAAAGTGGTGTTGAACGAATTCGCCGAGTACCTGATGATCAACCCGAAACTCCGACTCTCGTTGCAAGGACATACGGATGACATTGGCTCTGCCGAGTCAAACATGACCTTATCCACCAGTCGAGCCAAGACGGTGTATGATTACTTGGTTTCCCGGGGTATTGAAAAAAACCGTCTCGCTTACCAAGGTTTGGGAGAGACGAAGCCCATTGCCTCGAACGCGACAGAGGAAGGTAGGGCCAAAAACAGAAGGACCGTATTTGTCGTAACGCAAAAGTGATTGAAGTAAAGTGTTGAATATCCAAGTTTGAATCCAATATAAAACATCATGAAAAGTCTCCTCAGAATTCTGCTCATCCTGCTGCTGCCACACTTGGTACAGGCTGCACAAGAATTGCATCTCAAGCAATCCACCGTCCGTCAGGTCCGTATTTACAGCTCAGGTGCACAGGTGGATCGCACGGTTGAATTCAATGCTGAAAAAGGATATACCACCGTTTACATCGAAGGCCTTTCGGCTGCGATTGACGTCAACTCCATCCTGGTGTCGGGTACTGGCAATGCGAATGTCATGAGCTACTCCTTCCGCCTGGATTACCTTACGGGCGAACGCAAACCTGCCGAGGTGATGATCCTGGAGGATTCCTTGAAAAAAGTGTCCGAGGAGATGGAGAAAGCCAAAGGCATGGAGGAAGTGTACCTGGAAGAAGTTTCTTTTCTGGGAGCGAACAAAAGTGTCAACGGCGCCAATGTCGGGGTTGATATCGATAACCTCAAAGAGGTAGCGGAATATTTCCGTACCCGCATGATCCAGTTGAAATCAGACCTGATCGACATCCATGATCAACAGAAAAAGTTGAAGGAAACACAGGATCGGCTTTCACGCCAGCTGGCGGAGATGAACGCCAAATACAACCGTCCGCAAGGAACCGTGGTCGTGGACTTGCAAGCCCGCGAAGATACCCGCGTTAGATTGAACCTCCAGTACTACACGTCTGGCGCTACCTGGTCGCCAACCTACGATCTGCGAGCTGCTTCGATCGGTTCTCCCATCCAGTTCGTTTACCAAGCCAATGTATCTCAGTCGTGCAATGAAGACTGGAAAAATGTCCGTCTGGTTCTTTCCACGGGAAACCCGTCCATCGGCGGAACAAAGCCTGAGTTATCTCCTTGGTATTTGGATTTCTATGCGCCTGTCGTTTTGTATAATAAATCGATGCAACAGGGAATGAGAGAGATGGCGATGCCGGCCATGGTTCAAGGTGTTTCTGATGAAGCGCTTACATCGACGGCGTCGTTGGTAACCTTGCAGGATGGTGGCCTGACTACTGATTTTGAAATCAGTGTTCCCTATACGATTTCTGGTGACGGTCGATCGGTAACCGTTGATATCCGTGACCAGGAGTTGCCAGCAGTCTATCAATACCGTGCTTGTCCTAAGTTGGATAAAGACGCTTTCCTCATGGCCAAGGTCTCCGGTTGGCAGGATTTGAACCTCCTTCCCGGACCGGCCAAGGTGTATTTTGAAGGTAATTACGTAGGATCCACCTCCATCAATCCCGGTGTCACGACGGATACGCTTTCTCTTTCGTTGGGCCGCGACAAACGCATTGTTGTGACGCGTGAATTGAAAAAGGAATTCAGCCAGTCGCGTACGGTGGGCGGGAATATCATCAAAGAAAGTGTGTATCAGTTGACGGTCAAAAATACCTTGAAAACCCCGATTGATTTTGTCCTGGAGGATCAGTTGCCTATATCCAAGAACAGCGAGATCAAAGTGAATGTCGGTGAGCTTTCCGGGGGAGTGGTGGAAGAAGGCACCGGCAAAGTCACCTGGACCATGCGCCTCGACCCGATGGCTTCGGAAACCCATTCTATCGGTTTTTCGGTGAAATCACCCAAAGGCAAGCCGATGCCTGCCTACTGAGGAATCGAACGGAACAAACGTGCATGGAATCGCGGTTATTCCGACCTTTGCCACCAGGGGAATCAACGTGTCCGGGACCAGGCGTATACACAACATCGTTTTGATCCTTATGCTTATCAGCGTAAGGAGTATGGCTGCTTGTCTTACTCCGATTACGGCGTATCCCTATGCTGAAAGTTTCGAAAGCAGCACGGCAGGTTGGACTTCTGGCGGAAGCAATAACGACTGGCAATGGGGGACACCGGCTAAAACCTTCATCAACGGTGCCGGTGCCGGCAACTTTTGTTGGATTACCGGGGGGCTTTCCGGAGCCGCTTATGCGCCTTCGGCGCGCTCTTGGCTACAAAGTCCTTGCTTTGATTTCACCGGACTTGCCCGACCGGAAATTTCCTTCCTGATTTACTGGGAGACCGAGTTCCAATACGACGGTGGAAACCTTCAATATTCGAGAGACGGTGGAGTCACCTGGACAACATTGGGTCGTGTGAATGAGCCGGGCTGTGTGGCTGAGAATTGGTACACGAACTCATCCATCACCAACTTGTCCGGATTGGCCAGCCCGGCTGCCGGTTGGTCAGGAACCATACTTCCGACAAGTGGATCCTGCCGCGGCGGCAACGGCAGCGGTGGGTGGGTAACGGCCAGGCATTGCGTCCCTGAACTTGCCGGTGAACCCCAAGTGGTTTTCCGCTTTACATTCGGAGCCGGCACGACCTGCAACGCGTTTGACGGGCTCGCCGTCGATCTCTTTGAGGTTCGCGAGTTGTCTCCACAGCCTGTGTCAGTTTCGTACAGCTGCGTTTCATCCCGGACGGTGCTTTTTACGGACGCTGATCCGGATTGTCATACTTCCAGAGTATGGGATTTCGGGGACGGTACGGTGGAGAGCAACAGTGCTCCCGGTGTTTACCATACGTATCCGGATGCGGGCCCGTGGACGATTTCGCTCACCTCAAATCACTCTTGCCGTGGTCCTGAAACGGCTACCGTCAGTATTACGACCTTGTCAGCCATGGCGACTACTACTCCGGAAACATGTGTCGGTGGAAGCGATGGGGAGATCGAATTAGAGATACAGCCGGGGACTGTGTCTTCCTTGTCCATCCAATGGTCGCCCTCAGCTTCGATAGGCCCTGTGTTATCTTCGTTGACGACCGGTGATTATATTTTTACCGCTTCGGCCTTGAACGCTTGTTCGCTGACCGATACGGTCACGGTTCCGCTTGGCGATTCTGCCTATGTCAAGCCCTACCTGGGTGACGATGGATTCGTGTGTCCCACCCGCCAACGGTTGTTGATTCCAGCGGGAACTTACCGCAATTACCTTTGGCAGGACGGTTCCCGGGATGCTTCGTATTCGGCTTCTGCCGAAGGGATATACTGGGTGCAAGTGATCAATTCGGTCGGCTGCGTGGGCCGCGACAGCATTTCGCTGGAACTGAATTGTGCCGATGAGCCGATTTTTCCGACGGCGTTTACACCCAACGGAGACGATCTCAACGATGTGTTCCGAATTTTTGCGGGCACTACTTCTATTACCCATTGGTTCATTTTCGATCGTTGGGGGCAGGTCTTGTTTCAAGCGCCGGACGAGGAAACTGTTTGGAGCGGTGATCGGGTTCCGGAAGGCGTGTACACTTGTGTGATTGAGTATACCTCTTCTGCTGGAGATTCGCTTCGTTCCGTGGGAAGAGTCACCCTTGTTCGATGACGGTCAAGCCGATGCGTTACCTGCTCGTGATGTTTCTCACCCTGTCGCTCTCCCAGTCAACGCTGGGTCAGCTGATGGATCCCATGAACATCGGTCAACCACCGCGTCAGCACATGAGATGGCTCGACTGCAAAACCACGCCAGATAAACAGCGCACGTGGCTTCTCACGGGAACCATCGGCGCCTTGTATGCAGGTAGCATGACCTGGTTGTACACCCAATGGTATAAGGATTATCCGTTGGGGGATTTCCATTTCTTTAACGACAACCAGGAGTGGGAGTCGATGGATAAGTTCGCTCACGCGTGGGATGCATACTCTATTTCAAAACCGGTAGCCCAAACTTTCCGCTGGGCAGGTTATGACGAAACGAAGTCGGCCTATTTTGGTGCTGGTGTCGCTTTCTTATTTCAGACTACCGTGGAGGTGTTTGACGGTTTTTCCGAAGAGTGGGGGTTTTCCATGGGAGACATGGCTGCCAATACAGCCGGTACGGCTTTGTTTCTTGGCCAAGAGCTGTTATGGAACGAACAGCGGATCGTGCTGAAGTATTCTTTTCACATGACTCCCTACGCACAGTATCGCCCGGATGTATTGGGACAAACAGTTCCGGAACGGTTACTCAAAGACTACAATGGCATGACCTTCTGGGCTTCCATCAACCCTAAGCGGTTCTTCAGGAATCCGGAGACTTCCAACTTTCCGGCGTGGCTGAGTCTTGCCGTTGGTTTCGGAGCAGAAGGAATGACAGGAGGGGAGTATAATCCGTCCGAAGTGAATGGCACAGGTATTCCTTCCTTTGAACGGTATCGGCAGTATTACCTGGGTTTGGATATCGACTTGGCCCGGATTCGAACGAGAAGCCGGCTGTTGACCGACATTTTTCATTTGATCAATATCGTACACATTCCGGCGCCCGCCTTGGAGCTGGCACCCGGTCGCCGTCCTCGCTGGCACGCGTTATACTTTTGATCAGTACAGGGTGATAGACGGATCAATCACGCGGGCGTACTCGGTGATGCCGCCTTTCAGGTTGTACAGGTTCTCATAACCAAAACGACGCTCGAGTTCGTTGACGACCGCTGCGCTACGACCGCCGGCTTTGCAATGGATAATCACCGGTTTGTCTTTGGAAATACGATCCACCTGATCCAGGATGGTTCCCATCGGAATCAATTCGCCCTGAAGATTACAAATATCATATTCCAGCTCTTCACGTACATCGATGAGTTGGAAGTCCTCCTTGCGGTCCATTTTTTCCTTTAATTCCTGAACGGTGATCTCTTTCATGGGTAGATGTGATTTGAGTATAAAAATAGATATGGAGGGTGGGGAAGCTGTGGGATGAATGTGCAAAACATTGTGGTCAATTCAATGCCCTTTGATGTATACTTTATCTTTATGTAGTATATAGTAAGCCAAAGACTGCACTGCATACAATTTTTT
>CAYWDY010000127.1:0-423 GCA_964455985.1 uncultured Flavobacteriales bacterium | reverse complement strand
ATGAAATCGAGCTCCTTGGCGGCCTTTTCCATGTTTTTACGTGTCTGCTGAATCATCTTCTTGATGTCATCCTTAGGCAGGAACTGGATGACCGGATCGGCAGCCAACGACAGGGTGTCTGATTCGACATAGGCTTTAGCCTCTGCGGTCTTAGCATCGGCTACCTTCGTCTGTCCGAGGATACTCTCTTTGGACCTGATGATCTGTCGGGGTGTGATGCCGTGTTTCTCGTTATACAGCAATTGCTTCTCCCGGCGTCGCGTAGTCTCATCCAGGGTCTGTCGCATACTGTCCGTGATCTTATCCGCGTAAAAAATAACACGACCGTTGACGTTTCGTGCGGCACGACCTGCTGTCTGCGTCAGGGAACGGTTGCTTCGCAGAAACCCTTCTTTGTCGGCATCCAGGATAGCTACTAACGAT
>CAYWDY010000126.1:0-7257 GCA_964455985.1 uncultured Flavobacteriales bacterium | reverse complement strand
GATCCATAGCGATCCGGTGCCCCTTTTAGGAGGCGTTGGAATTACCGCTGCCACATTGATCCCGCTGCTTTTTTTCGGTGCTCGTCATGTCGACGCTGAGCATGTGTTTATCCTGGTCGGTGGACTCATCCTCTTCTTCGTAGGTCTTCGTGACGATATCTCTCCCTTATCGCCCTACGAAAAGTTGTTCAGTCAGTTCACCGCTGCCACCATCGTGGTTTGGTTGGGAGGGGTGAGAATCGTTTCGCTTCATGGCCTGTGGGGCATCCAAGAATGGCCGCCGGCTGTTGCCATCGTCTTTTCCATTTTGCTGTTGGTGTTCTTGATCAACGCCATGAATTTCGTGGATGGGATGGACGGACTAGCGGCCTCTTTTTCCATGACCCTTTCTCTGGTTTCGGGGGTGTTGGCGTTGATTGCCGGAGAGCACTTCTATGCGTTACTGGCATTCACCCTATCAGGTGCCTTGGCCGGATTCCTTCGTTACAACCGGTCACCCGCCCGGATTTTCATGGGCGATGCCGGATCCATGACCGTCGGGTATCTCGTCGCGATACTCGCTTTCCGGATGACTTCCTTCCAACTGGCTGGTCAGGAAACGGTAGGTATATCTCTCGCTATCGGTTTATTGGCCCTTCCGGCTGTCGATGCGCTGCAGCTTATCATCACCCGTTGGACCAACGGCCAATCACCATTTCGTCCGGACACCCGCCACATCCATCACCACCTGTTACGCCGAGGTATGACAGCTACCAGAGCCCTGCTCCTGTTGCTAGTCTTACAGCTCCTTTGTGCCGCAACCGCCCTTCTGTTGCCCCTTTCCGTGGCCTTTCCCAGCGTGTTGGCGATGGCTTATTCCTTCATCCGTTGGGCCTCGCGGGAAGTTCCCGTTTCTTCGGTCCGTTGACGAAACCTACCCCTTGTTATTGAGGTATAAGGCCGAGTCCTCCGTGTCTTCGGATGGCTATCAGTATGTCCAATCGCCAAGTCAAACTTCTCTTCGTTTTCGGAACGCGCCCCGAAGCCATCAAGATGGCTCCGCTGGTTCATGCGTTTTCCGCTGAATCCGATTTCGAGGTGAAAGTGGCTGTCACTGCTCAACATCGCGAGATGTTGGATCAGGTTCTGGACTTCTTCGATATCGTTCCTGATTTCGACCTAAACCTGATGAAACCGGATCAGACCTTGTTCGATGTCACGGCAGACGGCATCAGGGCGTTAGCGCCCGTGCTTCACGCTGCTGACCCGGATATGATATTTGTTCAAGGCGATACGACTACCGCTTTCGTCGGTGCACTGACGGGGTATTACAAGAAATGCCGGGTAGCTCACGTGGAAGCCGGTTTGCGCAGCCACAACAAATACGCCCCCTTCCCCGAGGAAATGAACCGCATCATGGCCGGTCATCTGGCTGATTTGCATCTTGCCCCTACGCAAGGAGCCGTGGACAATCTGAAAAAAGAGAATATCGTCCGCGATGTGCATGTTGTGGGAAACACGGTTATCGATGCCCTCTTCCGTGGATTGGAGTTGTTGAAAGGTCCCAAAGGAGAAGCCGTCTTCCAATCGTTTAAACATCTTCCCTTGGAACGTCGCTACGTGTTGGTGGCCGCTCACCGCCGGGAGAGTTTCGGAAAACCCTTCGAGCATATTTGTGAGGCCATCGCTCAAAGCGCACGTAATTTTCCGGACGTACATTTCATTTATCCGGTACATCTTAATCCTAACGTGCAGGAACCGGTCAATCGGATTCTCGCAGGAATACCCAACGTAAACTTGACCCGTCCTATGGACTATCCGAGTTTCATCGCGTTGTTGGACCGTTCATACTTGGTATTGACCGACAGTGGTGGATTGCAGGAAGAGGCGCCCTCTCTGGGTAAACCGGTATTGGTCATGCGTGAGGTTACCGAGCGCCAGGAGGGGATTGATGCAGGAACAGCCCGCCTCGTCGGCACCGATAAACAGTCCATCATGGATTCGTTGCACGAATTGCTTTCCGACGAAAAGGCCTATGAACGTATGGCCAAATCTGTGAATCCTTACGGCGATGGAAAGTCTGCACCGCGCACGGTAGATATCGTACGTTCCTATTTCAGCCAGCAAGGAAAATAAAGTCAGTCAACATGAAAGAGCAAGGGAAACTGCACGTCACGATTTTCGGATTAGGATACATTGGACTGCCAACGGCTGCGTTGATCGCCAGCAAAGGAATTCAGGTAACCGGTGTGGACGTGAATCGTCAGGTGGTAGAGACCATCAATAAAGGAAAGATTCATATCGTGGAGCCGGATCTAGAGGGCTTGGTGCATTTCACCGTGCGCAAAGGCTCTTTGGTGGCTTCGCTTAAGGTGAAGCCTTCGGACGTATTCCTGGTAGCCGTCCCCACGCCATTCAAGAAAGGACATCAACCCGATCTTTCCTACGTGGAGAAAGCCACTCGTATGGCCATTCCGCATTTGCGTGCCGGAAATCTATTCATCGTCGAGTCTACCAGTCCGGTAGGTACTACGGAAAAGATGGCCAAGATCATCTTTACGGAGCGACCCGAATTGAAAGGAAAGATACACTTGGCCTATTGCCCTGAGCGAGTGTTGCCGGGTAGCGTGATTTATGAGTTGCAGCAGAACGACCGGGTCATCGGAGGTGTTGATCAAGCATCTACGGATGCTGCTGTCCGCTTTTACAGCCGGTTTGTGAAGGGTTCGCTTCACAAGACCAATTCACGCACGGCCGAAATGACCAAGCTGGTGGAGAATGCGTATCGTGACGTGAACATCGCTTTTGCCAATGAGCTGTCCATGATCTGCGACGAAGCAGGGATCAATGTGCACGAGCTGATTCATTTGGCAAGCAAGCACCCCCGTGTTAAAATCCTTCAGCCGGGTCCCGGTGTTGGCGGACATTGTATTGCCGTCGATCCGTGGTTCATCGTTTCGGCCTTCCCCGAAGAGGCCCGCGTCATCCGTTTGGCCCGTGAAGTCAACCTGGAAAAAGCCGAGTGGGCCATGCGTAAAATACATACGGCCTGTAAGTCGTTCAAGAAAAAGAACGGACGCGATGCGGTCGTGGCCTGTATGGGACTTTCCTACAAACCCGATATCGACGACCTGAGGGAATCGCCCGCGTTGGAGATTTTCGAAAAGCTGGAAGCTGATGGCTTAAAAGTAATGGCGGTCGAGCCGAATATCAGGAAGCACGCCAAGCTGGAGATCACCGATACCCTTCGGGCCTTGCGCGAAGCGGATATCGTTGTTTTCCTAGTCAGGCATAAGGAATTCGCCGGACTTGTCTTGGACGGAAAGACCGTTCTGGATTTCTGTGGAGCCATCCAATTCTAGCCGTTAAGGATTAGCCGATCATGTCGCTGAAGGACCCGTTGACCCGTTTCGCCCGAATGTTGGGGCTGACACGCAGCGTCGCCGAGTCTATGCTTTTTCGCTTCACCGGACTGGCTCTGGTGTACTTACTGCACATCCTCTTGGCACGACTCATGGGCCCCAAGGGATATGGTGATTACGCCATCGTCAATTCGTGGTTGAACATACTATTGGTAATAGGATTGTTTGGAATGGATACGGCCATTCAGCGATTCTTACCCACTGCTACCAGCACGGGGAATTACCGCGAAGCGGCCGGCTTCCTCCGTTTCGCCAAAATGTCCACCTTTTTGCTGTCGGTACTGTGCAGTGTAGCGCTTCTGGCATATCTCATTCTTCGGAGCCGCAAAGGCTATGTCAGTTTTTCCGAGAGTCTTTTCTGGGCAATGTTCATCCTGCCATTCCTGACCATCATCCACTTGGGATCCGCTATTCTCCGTTCCTTGCAACGGATCAAGGTTTCCATGTTGCCGGTGTATGTCTGGATGCCCATATTGCTTTCGTTGCTGGCCGGAATTTATTATTGGAACAACGGTAAACTGACCATCGATGCCGTCATGTTCCTGCAATTATGCACGACCTTCTTTATCGCGATTGCTGTTCGTCGACAAGTCCGTAAATGGTTAGACGAGCGGGTGACCGAGGCAGAGCCGGTATTCCAGGTTTCGACGTGGGTAAGCGTAGCCGGAGCTTTTTTTCTCAGTACGTTCATCGATATGCTCTTGAAACAAACGGATGTTCTGGTGGTGGCCTACCTGACCGACCACACCAAGGCCGGCATCTTTGCAGCCGCCACCCGGTTGACGACGCTCGTGGCGTTCGGACTATCCGTCACGGATTACGTATACATGCCTAAGATCAACGCGCTGTATCAAGCCAAAAAAATGCAGGCCTTGAAGCAGCTGGTTCGTGATTCGTCGAGACAGATTCTGGGCATGACTGCACCCGTATTGGTAATCCTGCTGCTGGCTGGACCGTGGCTGCTGAAAGCGTTCGGGGCACCGTTCGAAAAAGCATATGGCCCGTTGGTCATTTTATTATTCGGTCAACTTATTAATGCGGCGACTGGCATGGTTGGAGGATTGCTGAACATGACCGGTCACCATCGTGCCTATTTGTTGATCTCTCTGTGCGCTGCATTGCTACAGATGGGACTGATGTACTTCTTAGTGCCCCCGTTGGGTCTAACCGGTGCAGCGCTGGCTGTGGCGGTCACCCGAATTCTCTTGAATCTGGTGGCGTACCGCTATGTTCTGGTGACTACCGGTATCCGGGCGTCCGTTTTTTAAGTCTTCAGTTTGTTTACGGATGGATTGGTTACATTCAGGGCGTGACAGCTTGGCTATCCCTGGATGAATCGGAGTCCCACCGCTCGCGGCTTCTTGACCGTGTGCTGGTGTTTTTACTCGTGTTCAGCATTTATTTTGAGGCGAACCTTCCGTTTTGGGGCAAGGCAAGTACACCTTTTCTACTGTTCGGAATTACGGTGGCCTATTTGTCGTTCTTTCGCTTGCCCTCGCTGTTCCGTATCATCAGCAGTAGGTATTTTCTCGCTTCGATGGCCTTTGCTACGTTATGTACGCTCATGGAATCGATCCATCCGCGACCGATGTACGAACCGATTACCCGATTCATCAATATGTCGGTGGGGGTCTTCTGTATTGCAGTAATGTGTCGTGACCGCAAGGCGTTGGATGTCGCGTTGTTCGCCTTCATTTTAGCCAGTGCGCTCCAGTCGGTGGTGTTGATTGCAGGGACATTGAATCTGTTGCGCGTTTCATCGGCGGATGGACTGCATGATGCCACACGCGTGCGGATCATGGCCTTCGAGGAGTTGTTTCTCAAGGGTAATCTCAACGAGATTTCTTATTTCGAAGCGATCGGTGCGATTATCGGTGTGATCTGGAGTTATTACGAGAAGATTCGCTGGCGTAAGATAGTATTGTTGCTACTAACCATTCCCTCCATCCTTGGTGTTTTCCTCCCCGCCTCGCGAACGGGAGCATTGCTTTTTTTTCTTTCGTTGGTCGTATTCGCAGTCAAGTCAAATATACCTTACCGACGTTATCTGCTCTCGGGCTTAGCCTTGATACTATTCTTGTTGCTGGCTGTGCCTGGTGTTGTCTGGGTGCGACTAGGGTCTGTAGTGCGGATTCAAGAGCTCAAAGAGGAAGATTCGAGAATGCGCATTTACTCATCGCTCGTGAATCACATGGATGACTACGTGTTGACGGGGGTAGGCGCCGGTGAATATTGGAACCGGTGGGCCATACGTTCCGGAATAACCAACCGATATACGACAGACGTGGCTTCTGCTGCACACAACGCCTTCTTTCAGGTATGGATCTTCTGGGGATTGCCGGCACTGCTTGCTTTTCTCTACCTGATTCATACGTATTATCGCGCCGTGGATTCCGACATCAGAGGGAGCCGACGTAAGTCGTCGGTTTTTCTGTTTGTGTTGATGATTCCGGTGATTTTTCTGGTGTATCACTCCTTCTACCACAAGACGTTTTCCATCGGCTTGGGCTTATTGCTGGCCAGTCGTTGGTGGAATCTGTTCGACGACGAAACGTATGAGGCCCGATCGTGATCATGCTCCGGAAGTCGTTGTGGTTTCCGGCTCCTTCCGAACGGGTGGAGCTGAGATCTCATCCATTCGGTTGGCCAATGGACTTTTTGCCAATGGCGTAAACGTGGAATTGCTGGTCGCAGTAGATGACGGCGACTGCCGCAGTCTGGTTGCCCCCGGGCTGCCTGTTCATACGCTACCTCATCGTCGCGTCCGCTACGGGTTCTTCGCGCTATGGAATCGGTTGCGTAAGAAAAAACCGGCTGTCATCATTTGCTCCCAGAACCATGTTCATGCGATGGTTGTCTTGGCGTGTCGCTTTTTGTCATCTCCGCCCAAAGTGATTGTCAATGAACATAGTCCGCCCTCTATGCATAAACCCCAAGGTCGAATTTCTGATGCTCGAGGGTGGAGGTCGTGGATTTACCGCCATGCCGATATGGTTGTTGCCGTTTCGGAGGGCATACGTCGTGACGTGCTGTCGACCTATAATGGTTTGCCGGAGCAGAAAACGTGGGTGATACCCAACGCTATTGAAATGGAAGAAAAGGATTCGGGTAGCGACTTGCTTTCGTCCTTCACCACCGATGGGCCTCTGATCCTCACCGCTTGCCGATTGGCGCCGGAAAAAGATCTTGGCTTGCTGTTGCAGGCTTTTTATCAGGTGACACGGACCCAGCCTGCACGATTGTTGGTGCTGGGTGATGGTCCTGAGCGGCCCAGGTTGGAAGAGTGGGTCAGGAGTCGTGACTTGACATCCCGGGTGATTTTTGCTGGGGCAAGAACCGACGTGCAAGCCTGTATGCGTCAGGCTGATTTGTATGTGATGAGTTCCCGGTACGAAGGATTGCCCGTCGCGTTGTTGGAAGCCCTAATGAATGGATGTCCAGCGGTAAGCACCGATTGTAATCATGGTCCTGCAGAAATTCAGCAGCAGGTCGGAGAGGAAGCGCTCACTCTCGTTCCTGTCGGTGATGCCGAAGCCATGGCCGAAGCCATCCGGCAGCGGCTTTCGCATCCTCGGGCAACGGTGGATGTTGCCCGCTTGGCGCCATACCGTCCAGCCGGTGTCGTGTCTGCCTATCGCGAACTCATCCGGCGCCTGCGACCGGACTCGCGTCGGTTGGACGTATTGTGTCTGGGTCCGGTACCTCCACCCGTTGGTGGTGTCTCTGTGCATTTGGTGCGCGTTCTGCAACAGTCTTCCTCCGAAAAGGTCTCCGTGGCCTTGATGGACTTGCATGGACGGAAGATTTATTTCCCGGATGGCCGGGTAGGTGGATGGTGGTCTTGTGCTCGTGCCTT
>CAYWDY010000125.1:6979-7450 GCA_964455985.1 uncultured Flavobacteriales bacterium | reverse complement strand
CAAGTTTTACCTTCGGTGCTGCTTCGCGGTGTGGTAAAAGTCCCGCCCTTCGGGTAGCTGCAAAACGTTAGCGGCAAGTGTAACTTGAGACGGGCTGAGACATTACTACCAGGAGATTTCAGTAGCATTCACGACTGGTCAGAGACAAGTGGAGTTTGGAACTACTGGAAGGTGTAATTCTCTCCTGTACTCTTTGACCACCAGCCGCGAACAACGGCTTTATGCCAGGCAAATAATTTTATTATCTTGGATGGAGTAAACGTGCCCGTCATAAAGCCGCGAGCGTTATCGGTAACTTTAACTTTCCGATTGAACTGACTGCTTAAACGAAAGTGAACAATGATAAACAAGGCCTTTAATCATTTTTTAAAAGACAAGAAACTCCTTACAGGAGCAATAATTTATATTGCGATTCTTGGGGCATACCTTGGCATTTCAATTACTCAGAATATTCAATGGAACAATGAGGTA
>CAYWDY010000125.1:3597-6969 GCA_964455985.1 uncultured Flavobacteriales bacterium | reverse complement strand
ATGCCAGGCAAATAATTTGATTATCTTGGATCGAGTAAACGTGCCCGTCATAAAGCCGCGGGCGTTACCAGCCACTGTAACCTACGCCACCGCAAACCGGACTCAACAGTTAATGAACGACCATAAAATTACGCCTTGCGTTTGGCTGACCGCAGACGGAGGACATCTTGCAGCTATCGTGGCGTATTACCAAAATGTGTTTGACACTAACTTCCAGTCAGGACCCATTATTCCGCTTGGACAAACACCCAGTGGCTATGCGGAGATGTGCGAAATCAAACTGTTCGGACACAACTATTCTTTTATGAACACCGAAAAGGAACATCACCCGTTGAATGATGCTGTTTCATTTATGATCCATGGCGATGACCAAAAAGAAATTGACCATTTTTGGGACTATTTTACACGTGATGGAAAAGAATCGCAATGCGGTTGGTGCATGGATAAATACGGACTTCGCTGGCAAATCATTCCTAAAAACATGGGTGAGTTGATGAGTAAGCCCAATTCTTGGGAGATCATGATGAAACAGAAAAAGATCATCATAGAAGAGTATTTGAAGTGAAACGGCCAACAACTACAAGTAATGGAACAAATAAAAATTACCGTTCAAGCATTAATCCATGCTGAACTAAACAAAGTTTGGGACTATTATACTCAACCCGGACACATCACCCAATGGAATTTTGCCGATCCAAGTTGGCATTGCCCCACAGCTACCAACGATTTGAAAGTCGGAGGAGTTTACCGTGCAAGGATGGAAGCCAAAGACGGTAGTTTTGGTTTCGACTTTGAAGCAGTCTATACAGAAATCCATCATGGCGAAAGTTTCGTCTATGAATTTGGTGGAAGACAAGCATCGGTGGTGTTCAACGAACAAAACGGACAAACCGAAGTTACTGTAACCTTTGACCCTGAAACTGAAAATCCAATCGAGCTACAGAAAAACGGTTGGCAAGCGATTTTGAATAACTTTAAAAAGTATACAGAAACCAACGGATAAAAGACAACGAACCGCCTCTGTTTTTCTGGGTTCGATTTAAACAGAAACTGAAATTGAAAATGGGAACAGCTTGAAGCGGTACTCCCTCCTAAAATCCGATCCTGGTCGAAACGATGTGGCGCTATTTACCCTTCTGTTCTTCCCACAACTTCGCCGCTTTCTCCAACGCGCTGTACCATTTCTTGCCGTACTTCCGGGTGAGGGGCTCTTTCAAAAATTTATAGACAGGAACTTGCAACTGCTCGCCGAGTTTGCAGGCGGGCTTGCAAATCGACCAACGGTCGTAGTTCACCGCTTCCACCTGGTTGCGCTGTACATTGATGCGGATAGGGTAGAGGTGACAGCTGATCGGTTTCTTCCAGTCGGTCTTTCCTTCTAAATAGGCTTTCTCCATCGCACACTTTGCTGTACCGTCGTCATCGAAATACGTGTAAGCGCATTCTTTGCCCTTGATCAACGGGGTTACCCATTCGCCGGTCTCGTATTTCAGATACTTGCCCTGCTTCTCTACCGCGGCTATTCCGGCCTCAGTCATGTATGGCTTGACCTTGGCGTAAATCTTGTCCACGATGGCCAATTCTTCCTCTTCCAACGGAGCGCCGTAATCCCCTTTCACACAACAGGCTCCTTTGCAGGCGTTTAGGTCACAGACGAACTTCTTCTCGATGACGTCTTCCGAAATTAGGGTGTCTCCAATGGCGATCATGGGGATAAAGATAAGCGGGAGAACGAGAATTCAGTGTGAGTTATGAGGTTGGGTGTGGACGGAAATGCCTGGAGGGAATGATTACCTGGGAATCAGCTTAACAGGGGATGGCCCCTAGCTACCCCTGGCATCTTTTCATGGAAAGGGGCGGCTTGGACCTTCGCCGATGTTCGTGTTCGCTAAGAGCCTAAAAAGGGGATGAGGTGATAGCCAAGGTGTTAGCCAAAGACCGGTGCGAGGACCTGCTTTTTTACTCGTTTTTACGGCTCCGATCGTAAAGCATAAACCAATTTTTCAGATAACCTCTTGTCATCCGCAGACCTCTTAAAAACAGTTACCGTGCAACACATTTTTTTAACAACTCCTGTTCAAACCTCTGCAAGCCCTTGACTGTCGCGAGGTTCGACGTGCAAGAGGAAATTTTTAACAGAAAACTTTACGGATTGTCAATAAAAAAGACCGACTTTTCTTGCACAGGCGAAATCGAAAATGAATTTTTGTTGAGGTCAACGGTTTGTTTAATAACCGTGATTCAAGTTCAATTTCTTGGTTACGAGTACAACGTCCGGACGTTTTTCAAAAACGAAAGAGGTCCGGAACAAGGAATCGTCACCTCATTAGTACACCAACCCCCCCCGCACACGCCATGGCAGAGATCCTGTTAGAAGAAAACAAAGACCGATTCGTCCTTTTCCCGATCAAATATCCCCGTTTGTGGGAAATGTATAAGAAAGCCGAACAGAGCTTTTGGACCGCCGAAGAGGTAGACCTTCACGCGGACCTGAAAGATTGGGAACGGCTGACGGAAGACGAACGTCATTTCATCAAGCACGTCCTTGCGTTCTTTGCCGCCAGCGATGGAATCGTCAACGAGAACCTGGCTGTCAACTTCATGCGTGAAGTACAGCTCCCGGAAGCCCGCTGTTTCTACGGCTTCCAGATTATGATGGAAAACATCCACTCGGAGATGTACTCCCTCCTGATAGACACGTATATCAAAGACCCTCAGGAGAAACAATACCTGTTGAGCGCCATCGATACGGTTCCTGCGGTAACCAAAAAGGCAGACTGGGCTCTGCGGTTCATCGCTAACGGTTCCTTCGCCGAGCGTCTGGTCGCTTTTGCTGCCGTGGAAGGCATTTTCTTCTCCGGCTCTTTCTGTTCCATCTTCTGGCTCAAGAAACGCGGTCTCATGCCGGGCCTCAGCACCTCCAACGAATTCATTTCCCGCGACGAAGGCATGCACTGCGATTTCGCTTGCCTCCTTTATAGTATGCTGGAAGAGAAATTGTCCCGCGATCAGGTCCATGCCATCATCACCGAAGCCGTCCGCTACGAGCACGAATTCGTCACCAGCGCCCTGCCGGTATCCCTTATCGGCATGAACTCCAAGCTGATGTGTCAATACATCGAATTCGTGGCCGACCGTCTCCTGATCTCCCTGGGCTATGACAAAATCTACAACAGCACCAACCCGTTTGATTTCATGGAGATGATTTCCCTTCAAGGGAAGACCAATTTCTTCGAAAAACGCGTCAGCGAATACAAAAAGGCTGGTGTAGGTCAGCAGAAAGAAGACAACGTATTCAAGTTGGACGAAGATTTTTGATCCGAACCACTTTTCTGAAAGTTAACACCTAGTGGTTCACAAGTAAAGCGACGA
>CAYWDY010000125.1:0-3587 GCA_964455985.1 uncultured Flavobacteriales bacterium | reverse complement strand
CCCCACCGAAATATGTACGTAATCAAGCGCGACGGCCGAAAAGAGGCTGTCAAGTTCGACAAAGTCACCTCCCGCATCCAGAAACTGGCGTATGGATTGTCCGAGCATGTCGATACCTTCTTGGTCGCTCAAAAAGTGATCGAAGGAATCTACGACGGCGTGACTTCCTCCGAACTCGACAACCTGGCGGCCGAGATGTCTGCGTCGATGACCACCCGTCATCCGGATTACGCCCTGCTTGCTTCGCGCATCGCGATCAGCAACCTCCACAAGAACACCAAGAAGTCGTTCAGCTCTACCATGAAGGATCTGTACGAGTACATCGATCCGCACACGGGTAAAGCCGCTCCGCTGCTGGCCGATGATGTGTACGACATCATCGTGAAAAATTCGGAGGTGCTTGATTCCACGATCATCTACGATCGGGATTTCGGATACGATTACTTCGGTTTCAAGACGCTGGAAAAATCCTACCTCTTGAAACTCAACGGCAAGGTCGCTGAACGTCCCCAGCACATGCTGATGCGCGTCGCTGTCGGTATCCACAAGAACGATATCGATGCCGCCATCGAAACCTATAACCTGATGAGTGAGCGTTGGTTCACCCACGCTACGCCTACGCTGTTCAATTCCGGTACGCCGAAGCCGCAACTTTCTTCTTGCTTCCTCCTGCAAATGCAGGACGACAGCATCGACGGCATCTACAATACGCTGAAGAACTGCGCCAAGATTTCCCAGTCGGCCGGCGGTATCGGTCTGAGCATCCACAATATCCGTGCGACCGGTTCTTATATCCGGGGCACGAACGGCACCTCTAATGGTATCGTTCCGATGTTGCGCGTGTTCAATGACACCGCCCGTTATGTGGATCAGGGCGGCGGTAAGCGCAAAGGCTCTTTCGCCATCTACTTGGAGCCCTGGCATGCCGATGTGTTCGAATTCCTTGAACTTAAAAAGAATCACGGTAAAGAAGAGCTTCGCGCCCGCGATCTGTTCTTCGCCCTCTGGATCTCCGATCTTTTCATGAAGCGCGTAGAAGAAGACGGGATGTGGAGCTTGTTCTGTCCGAACGAAGCCCCCGGCCTTGCTGATTGCTACGGGGAGAAATTCGAAGAACTGTACACCCGGTACGAGCGCGAAGGCCGTGCCCGCAAAACCGTCAAAGCGCAGGAGCTTTGGTTCGCTGTGCTCGAATCTCAGATCGAGACCGGTACGCCGTATATCCTCTACAAAGACGCCTGCAACGAGAAGAGCAACCAGAAGAACCTCGGTACCATCAAGAGTTCCAACCTCTGCACCGAGATCGTCGAATACACCGCTGCGGATGAGATCGCCGTGTGCAATCTCGCTTCCATCGCCCTGCCTCGTTTCGTCAGCAACGGCTCCTTTGATTTCCAGCGCCTCTACGACATCACCAAGGTGATCACCCGTAACCTGAACAAGATCATCGATATCAATTACTATCCGGTGGAAGAGGCGCGTCGCAGTAACATGCGTCACCGCCCGATCGGTATCGGAGTTCAAGGTCTGGCGGATGCCTTCATCCTGATGCGCATGCCGTTCGACAGCGACGAGGCCCGTGCGCTGAACCGTGATATTTTCGAGACGATCTATTTCGCCTCCATGACCGCTTCCATGGAAGAAGCCAAGATGTACGGACCGTACGAGACCTTCGCGGGCTCACCCGCTTCGGAAGGCATCTTCCAGTTCGACATGTGGAATGTAGTACCTACTGACCGCTGGAACTGGAGTGCATTGAAAGCGGACGTCAAGAAGCACGGTATTCGTAACTCCCTGCTGTTGGCTCCGATGCCTACAGCCAGCACGTCGCAGATCCTTGGCAACAACGAATGCTTTGAGCCCTACACCTCGAATATCTATACCCGTCGCGTGCTCTCCGGCGAGTTCACCATCGTGAACAAGCATCTCCTTAAAGATCTTGTCAAGGCCGGATTGTGGAACGAATCGATGAAGAGCAAGATCATCGCCTCCAACGGATCGGTACAGCACATCGCTGAGATTCCCCAAGACCTGAAAGAAATCTACCGTACGGTATGGGAAATCAAACAGCGTTCCCTGATCGATATGGCTGCGGATCGCGGTGCGTTCATCGACCAAAGTCAATCCCTTAACATTTTCATTTCAGACCCTAATTACGCCAAGCTGACGTCCATGCATTTTTATGCGTGGAAGAAAGGACTGAAGACCGGTATGTATTACCTGCGTTCGAAGTCTGCAGCCGACGCGATCAAATTCACCGTGGATCAGTCGATCCTCAAGCAAGTCGAACAGGATAACGCGAAAGCGACTACCTATACGATCTCCGAAGGCCCTGCTCCGCATGGCATCAGCCGTGAGGAAGCGTTGGCCCAGATGGCCTGCTCACTCGACGACCCGGAAAGCTGTATTGCTTGCGGCAGTTGATTCTTTGCTTTTGCCAGAAACTCGGGACAATGCCCGGCAATACGCCCCCCGCACTGCGGGGGGCTTGCTTTTTCAGTCCATGCCGGTTAGAAAATCATCGGCGGTTTTCATCAGCGTACTGAATCGCTCCGGCGACATCTTGTCGGCTTGTCTAACCATCATGCTCATCCTCGGATTTTTCAGGAACATGTCCCGATGTCGGTGAATGAATCGCCAGTACAATCCATCCCAGATGTCACACCAGGGTCCTTTCGGATAGTCACTCATCTTGAGGATATAGTTCGATCCGGAGATGTAGGGTTTTGTACTCATCCATCCGCCGTCTGCGAACTGACTCATGCCATACACGTTCGGTACCATTACCCAGTCGTAGGCATCGATGTACATTTCCATGAACCACCGATATACATCATCGGGATCGAATTCGCACAGGAGCATGAAGTTTCCTACGATCATCAGTCGTTCAATATGATGTGCATATCCCCAGCGAAGTGTCTTGCGAATCGCATCGTCCACCGGAATGATGCCGGTGGTTCCATGGTAAAATGATGCCGGGATTTTTCGCCGATGACCAAAAAAGTTCCGGGTACGCTGACCGACGCCCTGCAGTTCATAAACAGCACGGATGTATTCGCGCCAACCGATCACCTGTCGGATGAAACCTTCAAGTGCGTTGATGGGCACATGGCCGTCAGCGGAACTCTCCAAGGCTTTGGTTACAATCTGCATCGGATCCAGCAAGCCCGTATTCAGCAACGGCGATACCAGGCTGTGGAACAGAAACACCTGTCCATTCACCATCGCATCCTGATAGTCGCCGAAATTTCCAAAACGCTCTTTCAAGAACGCGTCCAACCACTGTTCCGCCTCTGTGTGCGTCGTCGGGTAATTGAATTCGTCGGTGTTCCCCGGATTTTCAGGGAATCGATCGGAAATCTCTTGCAGCACAGTGGCTGAATGGCTCGAAGCTGAGATGACCGGCACGGATGGGATTCGGACCGAAGCCGGCATGCGTTTTCGGTTCTCCGTATCAAATGTCCAACGACCACCCACCGGCTGTTCTCCGTCGAGCAGGATGCGTCGCTTCTTCCGCTGGTCGATGTAGAATTCCGTGAGGAAGAATTTTTTTTTCGCTTCGAAATACGTCCGTAGCTCATCGCTGG
>CAYWDY010000124.1:2579-7460 GCA_964455985.1 uncultured Flavobacteriales bacterium | reverse complement strand
GCCATAGTATCTCAAACTGTTAAGTGCGTCGGAAGATAAAGTCGAACTTTTTGCTGCGGTAATTACTTGGTGAATCTTGCCAATTGCGCAGATTTTGTCTTCTAAATCACTCGAGAGTATCGCAGATTGGGCTACCATAGAGGAAAAACCGGTTTTTAAGCCGGTTTTTTCATGTTAGTCCCTCAGGATTTCACTCAAATCCCATTAAATACCTCCAAAAAGAGATGTTTTTCTGTGGGTGTGCACTTCCACTTCGCTGTTAAGCAAACTGAGCGGGGAATTGAAAGCTTCTTGGCTGTCAGTCAGCCACCACCAAGCGCCGGATGTGCTCGCGACCGTCGACGGTCAGTCGCACCAGATAAATTCCATTACCCGAAACCGTCAGTGGAAGCTCGTAATTGTCGGCCGCGAAGAGCCGGTCTTCGGAACGCAGCACTTGCCGACCGGTGATGTCGTGTACGGACAGTCCGATTAATCCTGGCCTTTTTAGTTGGAACTGTATCGTGGTCGTGCCCTGCGATGGATTGGGGTATAAGCCGAATCCGAGGGTGACATCTTCCACTTCATCGATATTGGTTGAATTCCCCATTATCTCGAACTCATCCAGGTACGTATTGTTGCCGCGGTCGCTGATGTTCTGGAATTTCAAACGGACATTCGTGCGTGGTACCAGTCCGTTCAAATTAATACTGTCATACCTCCATTGGGAATCATTTGTAGGCGTGAAATTGGAGGAAACAATCCCTGCTGTAGCCAGCGAGGCGCCTGAGCGATTATAGGAAGTGGCTATCCATGTTTCTCCGCAGTTGGTGCTCGTCATGATGCGTAGCAGATCAGCAGAGGTGGCATTTCGCTGCGCATGGGCAACGTGGAAACGGAATTTGACACCGGTCATGTTTGAAATGTCAAAAGGCGGTGTAATGTATTCGTCCACCGAACCTGCAGGACTCCGGTAATTATCCATCTTGATACAAGTGTTCGTACCGTTTGCACCGGCACCGGAGAATCGCGTCCAGGTGATTCCATCGGCATCCACATCATTCACCCAACCACCATTGCCTGGAAAATCAGTCGGAGAATCGAAAGCAATTAGCACAGGCGTTTGCATTCCGCTCGCCGTGTTGACATGGATGAAGGAAGACCGGGTGATCACATCCGAACCTGCAGCATTGGAAACGGTCAGGGTGACATCATACACGCCAGGGGTATTATAGACGACAACCGGATTCGAGTCGACGGATGTGGTTGGCGTACCCCCGGGAAAGCTCCAGTTCCAACTGGTCGGATGCCCGTTCCAGCTCAGGTCGGTGAAAGACACCGGACGTCCGGCACAGACATACTGTTTCAGCGAATAGAAATCGGCGATGGGCGAACAGATCGGTGCAGTGGTCGTTTGTGTTCCGGTGGCCACCAGATTGCTTGCCGACACCAATTGGTTTCTTCCTCCGGCAGAGGAGTTCAGCGCAGCGAACATGCGGTTGCGCTGTCCGTAGGTGAACATGCAGCTGCAATACGAATACTCCATGTGATTCTGGACGTTCTCAATGACCGGCGGATTGCAGACGGAGGCGGAAAGGTTGCAGCTGGTCCATCCTTCGGTTTCCGGCGTGTCGGCCACATTATCATCTCCGCACGCTACGCCGGGACTGTTCGTGCTACCCCAGACGTGAGCGAGATTCAGGCAATGCCCAACTTCGTGCGAGATGGTGTGACGGTGGGAGTTGGAGGAACTTCCTATCGATCCCACATAATCATAACGTGACAGAATTCCGTCTGCACCGGGAGGAGCAGTGCCGGGGTAGTAGGCATAAGCAGCGGCCCCGGAATTTTCCAAAGATCTTACCGACCAGATGTTGAGGTAATTGTCGGAAGGCCACGGATTGAGCTTGGAATCGTCATTGGCTGAATAAGTGAGATCGGAATAGATGCGGTCGATGCCGTTGGTGCAATTGCCGTTGGGGTCGATAGTGGCCAGCCGGAATTCGATTTCACAATCGGCAGCGACACCGATGAATGAAGGGACGATCTGTGTCGTGTCCGCATTCAATTTCCGGAAATCCTCGTTGAGCAATCGGATGCAGTCCTGCACTTGGGCATCAGAGATATTCTCGGGACCATAGCTGTGAATGATATGGAAAACAACAGGGATGATATACGTAGCCGGTCCTCCTGAATTCCTGCGCAACCGGTAATCGGGGCGGGCTTCCAGGTCCCGGACAAAATCGGCCGTGAATGCTTCCAGCTGTAGACGGGCGTTCGCGATCGAGGGGTCTGCAGCTACAGCTTTCTGATAGATGTCATCGGTGTAGCACCGGTGCTCCTGTGCTGTAGCGGGTAACACCGAAACTAAAAGAAGCAGCAGGCTGGTAAGGGGACGTTTCATAATCAATCGTATGGGTGAGGGTAGGGGCGATCGGTAACCGAGCGTACTATCAAAGGTCGGGCAGAAAATCGGTAAATCCCAATGGAAGAACCGGCCACCATGAAATCTACCTATCGATTATCGATCTTCACATGATCATGCGTGCTCCCATAGTATCCCGAACTATGAATGGTATCAGGAAAAAAGTTGAACTTATTGATGGGTTAACAATCTGATGAATCTTGCCATTTGCGCGGATTTATTTCTCTAAATCACTCGAGTGAATTTTAGATGGAGATAGCTCAAAAGAGTGTTTATGTGTGCAACAAGGTGAGTGCCCGCCCAGTACTTATTGTAGCTTTTCGTTACATCCATCTATACTTAACTCCTCGATTAACGAACATTGCACTCTAATTCAGCCAAGTTTATTTTTCTAAATCGGTTGAACATTAATCCTATCTTGTTCTTCGTAATGGCCTCACCAATCCGTTTCCATAACCTTCAATAGCCCTTCCTTCCCCATGAGAAAACCACTCCTCCTCCTAATCGTCGCAACCATCTTGGCCGTGATTTCCTGCAAGAAGGACTCCGATAACCCGTCAACTCCAACGAACGAACAGCAGGTAGAGACTGCGTTGAACAGTTTCGTGGCTGATTTGGTCGCCAATCCGCCCACTTCCGCTGACGTTTCAGCCCGCGTAGAGCAATACCTCCTGGCTCAACAGAGTTTCTTTTACGGCTCTACTGTCACGCTCCTCGACAGCTCGCTTATCGCCACGGACAGCCCATACTGGTACCGTTCCGGTGACAGCCTAGCGTCCACCAGCCTCATGGATACTGCTTACCACATCAACGATCAACTCTGGCTTCGTCAGCCGATCGATAGTGGGTTCGCCATTTGGACCGAACCCTACTTTGATGCCGGTGGGGGTAATATCTGGATGAAAACCCGTTCCGTCCCGGTCATCGTGAACGGGAGGACCATCGCTGTGGCTACTACAGACCTGGCGTTGTAATGAAGCTTACCCCGGTTCTTTAGGCGCCCTTTTTCTAAGAAGAGGTGTCGATTTTTCTGGGAGAAGTGGTTGTCACGGGGGGCTATTAAGCTCTTTTCAAAAGCAGTATTTAACAATTCCTCGTCCTTTGGCTCCTGAAACGTTCTCTCTATCCACCTATGTTGATCTTTAATAGGTAGCCGGTTGTTGGTTGAATTCCTTTCAACAGCTAGTCTTTTGTTTAGATTTTCTAATTATGGGAAGGTTGGGGATTGATGGATGTCCGGGTAATTTAAATGGAAAAAATTGAAATTGAGCATTTTTATTCGCTCTGTTTTGAGGGGTACTTTTTGGTGTATTCTAACGAGGTTCAACAAACTTCATCAAGCCCGATACTGGATTTCGATTTTTTAACCGGTAGATTTTTAGGTGCGCGCATCGGTCAGATCAATTGGCCAGCTGTTGATTACCGGTCGTAATGCTATAAGTAATCTTTCTGAATTCTTAGTTACTTGCTTTTGTAACTTTATGTCTCTGATTCGGCGGTTTTTCTTAGGATGAATTTAATCCAAGTGCCATCATCAGGGTCTAAATTGAAAGATGATCCAATTTTCCTGCCAACCATTCCGGATATTTCATTTCCTAGCATTCGTGATGGGCTTGTTTGTTACGCCTATTGCCTTCACCTCGGCTCAAACAGTCGTCCAAAAAAACGGTGAACGGGTAATTTTAATCCGTAACGGTTCGCCGTACTACATCAAAGGTGTAGGCGGTACGGTCAATCTGGACCTGGCGGTTCAAATAGGTGCGAACTCTATTCGCACCTGGGGAATCGATGATGCGCAACGCATCCTCGATGATGCTCAAGCGCACGGACTGACCGTCATGCTTGGTTTGTGGCTGCAGCATGAGCGACATGGTTTCGACTATGATGATACTGCCGCTGTGCGTAAACAGTTCGACCATTTCAAAGATGTGGTGGAGAAATTCAAAAACCATCCTGCATTATTGATGTGGGGCGTCGGCAACGAAGTAGACCTGAATTACACCAACCCTAATGTTTGGTATGCGGTCCAACAGATTGCCCGTTATATCCATCTGTCCGACCCCAATCACCCGACCTCCACAGTCATTGCTGGCTTGGATTCCATGGATGTGGCTTACATCAAGCAGCGTGTCACTGATATTGATGTGCTCGGTATCAATACATACGGGGATATCGGACATGTTCCGACTGATATCCGTCGCTTCGGCTGGAACGGCCCATACATGATCACCGAATGGGGTGTCAACGGCTATTGGGAATCACCTCAGACTTCCTGGAAGGTATCTATCGAACAAACGAGTTCGGAAAAGAAAAAAGTATTCTACGACCGGTATAAACAATTCATCGAGCCCTTTCCCGATTGCCTGGGATCCTATGCCTTTCTTTGGGGGGCCAAGCAGGAATACACTGAAACATGGTTCGGCTTATTCTCCAAGGAGAATGAACCTACTGAACCCGTCGATGCCCTCGAGATGCTT
>CAYWDY010000124.1:0-2569 GCA_964455985.1 uncultured Flavobacteriales bacterium | reverse complement strand
CCCCGACAATAGATTCAATAACCCTTGACTTCCGGAAAGCTACCGATAATATCGTCCTTAAGGCCGGAACCCGTTATGAGGCTCAAGTTGTTGCTGCCATTGCCCAAAACATGACCCTAAAGTCTGAGGACACCGCCGGCGCACTCACCTACGAATGGAAAGTGCTTCAGGAAAGCGAAGACAAGAAGAGCGGGGGGGATCGGGAGGCAGAGGCTGTCAGGCTGCGTGTCCGTTTTCGTCACGCACACCAACCCGCGGTTTCGTTGGTCGCACCGGAACAGGAGGGATCATATCGTCTTTTTGTTAAAGTATCCGGCTTCGGGAAAGTGGCCTACGGCAATATTCCTTTTCAGATCGTCAAGCGAACTGCTGAAGACGGTCCCGCGCATTTCGTCTCGTTCAAACGTCAAACCATGGAGTTCAGCCGCTGATATGAGAACGATACGCCTGCTTCCCATCGCTTCATTGCTTCTGCTAAGAAGTTTTGCGTCCGCCTCCTCAGGGGATGTCGACTCTACGTTGCGTTCCTACCATTCCCTTCAATCGGAATCCTACGGCAATTTCCCCAAGCAGCGTCAACCTGCCTTGCGTTACCTGAACGTATCCGGTTACTACCGATTTGTTACCAACTATCGTCAGCTCGCTATTGCTTACCCGCACCTAGTCAATACCCCAAACAACATCTTTGTCGGGGACGACAGCCAGATTCCCCAGCTGTCGCTGAACATCAATGGAAGCCTGGGCAAGCATACCTCCTTTGGAACCGACCTTTACATGTGGACACCGATGACCGGTCAAGGTGAAATAGAGAACGTTAAGGGGTTAAATCTTGGTGTGAGTCTCTACGGAGCGTATTCCTCAGAGGTGGGTGATTTCAAGGTGCGGACGGGCGGCATCAATTGGTATGCCATGACGCCATTTACCTTTCAGACCAATAAGGGGTATGATCGTTACAGCATCTTTGAGCGTAATCCGTGGGATCCGGGGACTCCGACGATAGACGGTCGCTACTCCCGCTTCTACGATGCCGGGGCCATCGATCAAGACCAGCGTTGGGGACAACAGGCTTTCCAAGGACTTATTTTGGAAGCAGACAAACTGCCCGGACATTTCTCCGGAGTTTTCATGTATGGCAAGACGCAGTTGAATGGTGGTCTGTCGCCCTTGCCCAACAATTCGTATGGAGGAAGGATCAAGAAAGATTTCGGTGATGATTACATCAGCCTGAATACATTCAATAATGTCAGTTACTCGGATACGCTGCAGAATGAGGTTGTCGGATTCAACGTGGCGACCACAGAATTCCAAATCCGCACGTCGAATTTCCAGTTCCGTGGAGAAATAGGAGCGGGGCGCATATTTGATCGTGAATACACGAGTGATTGGAACGAACTCATTTCCCTGAAGGGGTCTACGGTAATTGCTGAGCGGTTTCCCACCGAACTTCATGTGTTCAGACTGGATCCGGATGCGGTGAACAACTCTGCCGCGTTCATCAACTCGACTATCGTGCAGGCATCGGGCGACTCGTATTCGCCCGGGACACAACCCGTACTTCCGGCGGTTGCCAGCGCCATGGTCCCCATCGGTCAACTGGTCAATAACCGGATGGGAGCGGAAATCAATACCCAGATAAATATAGGTCCGGTCAAAACTTCCATCGGCTACCACGTTTCACAGGAGATCGAAAGCCGTTCATCGGCATTGACGTATACCCACGTGGTGAACGGCTTGGCGCTGGCTCACTTCTGGCGCTGGACGTTTCCCAGTAATGTTGGTCCCTACGGTAACCTGTCCAAGATTTACCGGTCAGTCTATGAAACGGTCAACATCACGAAGGTGGACACTGCTACCGGGCTTCCATTCGACAGGAAGTGTTTCAATAGTTTCGAGGTGAACATGAAGTTTGCCACCCATCTTCTCGGACAACCTTTGTACCTGTTTTACCTGGGACAGTTTTCATCGGCACAGTTCAAGCCTTCCCTTTTTACGGTTCTTACCGAGGAGGCACTACTGCGTACCTATTACCACCAGCTGGAAGCCTATTGGACCATCAGTCCCAGTGTGGTTTGGTGTAATTATGTGGGTGTAGAACGGATGATCGCCAACTACGATACCCAGACGGATGAAGTCTCTTTCCGTCCTAAAAACCAGACCGGCTGGGGTTTTGCCACAGGATTGGATATCCGACTGAGTAAAAACGCCGGCGCCTATGTACGTCAACGCTGGATGAATTACAAAGACACCAGTTTTGCCAACGATCGATACAAAGGATATGAAACTTCTCTTGAACTAAAATTGTTCTTCTGATGCGAATGAATCGACCATACCTGCTATTTCTCATCGGACTGTTGTCCATCGGCCAAAGTGGATCTGCCCAGCAGAAGCGGATGGTGGAGTTTGTCGGAGCTGCCCGTTCAGTGCTGTCCAATGATGGCCTGACCGTTCGGGACTCGGTGCCCGATACTACCACGGTAGGACGCTCTTCGGGTGGATATGCGCAAATCGATCTGGGGGTCGATATACAACCCAACAAATCGACAGAAATCATGGGGATGTTCCGAATCCG
>CAYWDY010000123.1:0-7523 GCA_964455985.1 uncultured Flavobacteriales bacterium | reverse complement strand
GCGTAGTCGTTGAAGTCAACATACATGAAGGTGTACTGGGAGTCGTTGCTCGTGTTGCCGTCGATGGCAGCCATAGCGCAGATGTATTCGAAATAGTAAACACCGGTGTCAGAAGGGGTGTATGAACCGGGAGCGGTCAACATGGCCGTGGTATCGCCAGGATTCAGCGTGCCGCTGAAAGAAGCGACGTCGTTGTACACTTGGTTGAAGTTGGCGTCATACACGTTGATGGTAACAGAAACGTTGGTGGCAGCCGAACTTCCAGGGTTGTTCACGCGGGCGCCCAGCGTAAGGGGCTGTACTTGCAGCAGCGGAACGTAGGAGTACGGGCTGGGATTAGCTACCTCAGCGAGAGCAATGTCGTTGGCTGGTACATCTTCGATGGAGATATCATCCAGCATCCAAGAATAGCCGCAACCGCCAAAGGTGCCGAAGGTGCCGTCGCTGTAGAAGCGGAAACGTACTTTCACGTTGGCTTGGCCGGCAGCGAGACTGGTGATGTCGATGTAAACGATTTCAGGATTAACGGTTCCCGTAGCTTCGTCGTTCGAGTTGAAGTTGTTGTCTTGTGTGGCGGTGTTCAAGGGGATTTCAGTCCAGTTGGCGCCACCGTCATTGGAAATATAGACGTAGGTAGAGTCAAAATAACGACGGTAGTACTGCGAGAATTTCAGACGAGCTGAGGTGGCAGCAGAGAGGTCGATGGAACCGGCCGTGGTCAACAAGGCATCCTGATTGCCGCTGCAGAGCAAGTCGGAATCGAACAGGGCGAAACCGTTGGCGGCTGTAGCAGAAGCGATGGGGTCGATCATATAAGCCCCGGAAGGACCTGTGGTTCCGATCACCCAGTTGTCGGCAGTACCGGCAGCGGCAGACAGAACCCAGTTGCCTGCGTTGCTGAAATCGTCGCTCCAATACGTCGTGGCGACGCGGTTGGATGGGTTGGTGCGTTTTGCCGACATGACTGAGGTGCGTTTCGCTTCAGCTTTGGTCGGCTGGTGTTGTTTGCCTGACACGGCCTTTTTAGCCAGTTGAGCGTTGACAGCTGTTCCCAGCATCGCCGCTACTGCAAGCAAGAGGTAGAATTTTTTCATGGTATGGGTTTGAAGGTTATAGAGTCCACAAAAGTAGATTTCTTTTTGATTCTGACAACGTAAATGGGTTGACTAGAATGAATTAGAGGTGATTTTTCATTCTTATGACAGCTTTCTGACAAGCGACACCGAGGCTTCCTGCAGGGCATTTGCCTCAAGTCGCGTGGGCACAAAAAAAAGGCCGTCGTGGACGGCCTTTTAAATGATAGGTTCAATGGATTATTCCACGACAACCTGACGGACGGTCATGGATTGCTGACCAGCCATGCGAAGGGTGTAGATTCCTTTGGCCAGTCCTGAAAGATCAAGGGTGGCGGAGGAGAGGTTTTCAAAGGATTGGTTGTAGACACAGGTTCCCAATACGTTGGTCAACGTGACCTGGTAGTCGCGATCCACGCCGCCTTTGATGAAGAGCTGGCCATGCGACGGATTAGGGAAAACCTGCAGAGATTTTTCCTCGGCCGTGTTGATGCCTGTCGTGTTTACGTATTTGGAGAGGTTGATGTCGTCCAAACGCAAGGAAGCGATCCGGGAGGCACTCAACACGTGGAAGGCGATGTAGTAGGTTCCGGAAGCCGCTACCGTGAACGTGTTCGTGCCAGGGAGATAGCTGATACCGTTGACGGTGATCGGCGATTGGATCGGTGCCACCAGAGCTGAGGAGTTGGGAGCACTGCAAAGGACAACTTCCATGAATGCATCCGTAGCGGAATTGAACGTACGGTAGTAGTAGTCCAATTGATAGGTGGTGGTGTCGTTAAAATCAACGCAAGGCATGAACAACCACTCGTTGGCGAACTGCGAAACGTTTGCGGAGGTGTAGCTGATGCAGTTGGCACCGGTACGTGGGAGCAGACTAGAGATACCCCACGTGTTACCGTCGGCATTCTGATCTTGGATCGTCCAACCTGTGAAATCCTCGTTGTCCTCGAATCCCATGCTGTACGAGTTGGTACCGTCAATAGGATGTGTGCCGTTGTATACGTAGGTAGTCAAGGTATCGTTCAGGGCATTGCTGTCGCCATTAGCAGCGATATACACGGTCAACGTGTGCTGACCGGGAGCAGAGAAGTTTGCCGGGACGGAGAAAGCCAGACTGGCCGTTGAGCCGCCTGCGATCAGGATGTTTGCGGTTTCGGTGACAGGAGCTCCTCCGTCAAGGACGAAAGAAATGTCAAGGCCTGAAATGTCGGCATTGCCGCCGTTGTCCACGGAGAAAGCGATGACTTCAGAGCTCGTGAGGCCGGCACAATTGGAAACTGGATTAGTTATGGCCGTGATGCCAGCATCAACGAATGAAACAGGCTCATAGAGCGTAACATCGTCGATCATCCACCAATAGTCGTAATCGCCGGTGAAGTTGAACTTGACATAAACCGTAGCCTGATTGGCTGCCAAGGTTGAGATGTCGAGGTCCACAGCGTTAGGATTACTGGTGGCGGTGTTGACTGCCAATGAAGCAGAAGCATCATACACTTCCGTCCAGGTAGTTCCGTCATTCGATACGAATACTTTGGCCGTCTCGTAGAAATGATAGAGCATTTGGTTGAAGGTGAGATGCACGATAGCGTGTGAGGAGCAGTCGATGACATCGGTGATCATGTCAGCATCTTCTCCGCCAACGGATTGGTTGGAGGCGTCGCTGTCATAGATCATGTATCCGTTGGCAGCCGAAGTGCCCGTATTACTTAGACGGGTCAGGCTGGTAGGGATAACGGTATTGCTGGCACCTGTGGTGGTATAGTCCCAGTTGACACCGTTGCCGGCATTATCGACCAGCTGCCAACCGGCAGGAATACCGCCGGCGAAGTCCTCCGAGTAAAAAGTGTTCACGGAACGGGAGCTGACAGGCTGAGCCTGACGCTGTTGGGGTGCTTTGTGTGCATCGTACACCCGGGTAGCGCGAGTAGCTCCTGTGCCGGCGAAAACCGACGACAGGCAGAGCGAACAAGCGAGGAGAATCGTAGACTTTTTCATCATAGGGTTAAGTGGTTGGTTTCTTCCGTTTTAGGGAACCCCAAAAGTAATAGATTATGGGAATCCTCCCAATAGTAAAAAAGCCCGTAAACGGGCTTTTTTGTCTCAAATAGCGGCTTCCTCGTATTGTTCAATCGGAGGACAGGCGCAGACCAGATTTCGGTCACCGTAAGCATTATCGACCCTTCCGACCGAGGGCCAGAATTTATGGGCGGCTACATACGGTAATGGATAAACGGCTTTGGTGCGGGAATAGGAATGTGACCATTTATCCTGAGTAGCTTCCAGCATCGTGTGTGGAGCGTTCTTCAGGACGTTGTCTTTCCGATCCGCTTGTCCGTTCTCAATCTCCCGGATTTCTTCCCGGATGGAAATCATCGCGTCGCAGAAACGATCCAATTCACTTTTCGGTTCGCTCTCGGTCGGCTCGATCATGAGCGTGCCGGGAACCGGGAACGACATGGTCGGGGCGTGGAACCCGTAATCCATGAGTCGTTTGGCGATGTCTTCTACTTCAATGCCAGCCGACGTTTTGAACGGACGACAATCCAGGATCATTTCATGGGCGACACGTCCGTTACTGCCGGAGTATAACACCGGGTAGTGGGGCTCCAAGCGAGCTTTGATATAGTTCGCGTGAAGGATCGCGTAACGGGTGGCGTCCGTGACTCCTTGTCCTCCCAACATCTTGATGTAGGCGTAGGAAATCAGCAGGATGCTGGCGCTTCCCCACGGGGCAGCAGAGACAGCATTGATAGAGCCTCCCATGTCTACCACCGGGTGAGAAGGCAGGAAGGGGGCGAGGTGACTGGCTACGCCGATAGGTCCCATGCCTGGGCCACCGCCACCATGTGGGATAGCAAAGGTCTTGTGAAGATTCAGGTGACACACGTCAGCGCCGATGGTGAAGGGGTTCGTCAATCCAACCTGTGCATTCATATTGGCGCCATCCATATACACCTGTCCGCCGTTGTCGTGGATGATGCGGGTGATTTCGCGGATACCTTCTTCAAACACGCCATGTGTCGAAGGGTAAGTTACCATCAGGCAGGATAGATGATCGCGGTGCAATTCAGCCTTGCTGCGGAGGTCGGCGATGTCGATGTTGCCGTGATCGTCGCATTTGACGACAACGACTTTCATGCCGGCCATGACAGCACTGGCCGGATTTGTTCCGTGAGCCGACGAAGGAATCAGGGCTACATCCCGGTGAGCATCCCCACGACTGAGGTGGTAGGCCCGGATCACCATGAGTCCGGCATATTCTCCTTGTGCACCGGAGTTCGGTTGAAGGGAAACCGCAGCAAAGCCGGTGATGGTGCATAAATACTTTTCCAACTCCTGAATGATACGGGAATAGCCACGTGCCTGGTCTACCGGAACAAACGGGTGCAGTCCTCCCCAGGATTTCCAACTTACCGGAATCATTTCCGACGTGGCATTCAGCTTCATGGTGCACGAGCCAAGCGCAATCATGGAGTGGTTCAGCGAAAGGTCTTTTTTCTCCAACGATGCGATGTACCGCAGCATCTGTGTCTCCGACCGGTTGGAATGGAATACCGGGTGGGTAAGGTATTCCGTCGTACGCAACAGTCCGGCGGGAAGTGCGCTTCTGCCAGGCTGATTCACCGGTTGTTTGCCAGCGACGTGGGCGAAAACGTTGACGATGTCAGTCAGGTCCTGGTCGCTAACCGTTTCATTCAGTGAAATCGAAACATGGCCGTTGTCCACATACCGGAAATTGATTCCGTTTGACAACGCGGCGGTGCGGATAGCCTCTGTGTGATTTCCGGTGTGGATAAGCAGGGTGTCGAAATAATGTTCGTTCACTTGCTTGAAGCCCAAAGAAGCCAGTCGCGATTCAAGCGCTGAGGCTTTGCGGTGAATGTCAAGGGCGATGTTCTTCATGCCATCGGGACCGTGGTAAACGGCATACATTCCGGCCATGACGGCCAACAATACTTGCGCGGTGCATATGTTAGAGGTGGCTTTCTCGCGACGGATGTGCTGTTCACGGGTCTGTAGCGCCATGCGCAGCGCCCGATTGCCATGGCTGTCGATAGACACGCCGATGATACGGCCAGGCATTTCACGCTTGTAGGTCTCCTTCGCTGCGAAGAAAGCAGCATGAGGACCTCCGTATCCCATGGGTACACCCAATCGCTGGCTGTTGCCGAATACGATGTCGGCTCCCCATTCTCCGGGAGGAACGAGTAAAGTCAAAGCCAACAGGTCAGCAGCCACGGCTACTTGAATGTCCATGGACTTTGCCTTGGCTGTCCAATCGCTTAACGACTCTACATTTCCGTTGATTCCGGGGTATTGGAGGATGGCACCGAAATAACTGCCATCCATGGATGTACTGCGATGATCACCGATCACCAGCTCGATTCCTAATGGCGCCGATCTGGTTTTCAGGACGTCGATGGTTTGGGGGAGGCAATCGGTAGAGACGAACAGTTTATTGGCGTTCCGTTGAACGGATTCGCGGCTTCGGGTGGCAAAAAACACGTGCATGGCCTCGGCAGCGGCCGTGGCTTCGTCCAACAGGGAAGCATTGGCTATTTCCATCCCGGTAAGATCAAGGACCATAGTCTGGTAGTTCAAAAGTGCCTCCAGGCGACCCTGAGCGATTTCCGCCTGATAGGGCGTGTATGCCGTGTACCATCCCGGATTTTCGAAAATGTTTCTCAGGATTACTCCGGGAGTGATGGTGTCATGATAGCCCATGCCGATGTAGGATCGGAATACGCGGTTCATGGCCGCTGTAGATTCCAGCTCACGCAAGTAATCCTGCTCAGCCATCGCTTGGGGAAGATCGAGTGTTTTAGGAAGTCGAATGGAAGCAGGTACTGTTTCATCGATCAGTTGATCCAAGGAAGCCACTCCGATATCCTGGAGCATGGCCGCCGTTTCTGATGCATTGGTGCCGATATGGCGGTGGGAGAAGGGGGCTGATGACATGGTAAGGATGGTGTTTCAAAAACCAGCTACGAAGGTAGTCATTTGCTAAAACCCGAAAAACGCTTCATGGTTCAATAGTAATGGAATAACTCGTAGCTTTGGTAGAACTATGAGGCTGATTCTGACTCTCGCCATTTTCGCGTTGACCGTTTCTTATTCCAACGCCCAATTGGACACCATCGTCTTTTTGAGCGGACGTCAGATTCCGGTGAAGTCTGTGGAGGTCAATTCCGGCTATTTATCGTACCGTCCGTTCGAGGGAAAGGATCGGCTGCGTAAGGTGGATAATTACCGATTATTCGGAATTCGTTTCGCCAATGGAACAGAACAGGTAATCTATCAGGAGGATCCTTACGACTCCTTGGATTTCAGTGTGGAGCAGATGAGGTTTTTCATTCGTGGTGAGCAGGATGCGGACCGGTTTTTCAAAGGACGCGCAAACATAGCCGCCTCGTTTGTATTTGGGGCTGCGGCCAGTTATCTGACTATTTATGGTCTTGTAGTTCCTCCTTTATATTCTACCGTAGTCGGGGCGTTTTCTCCAAACGTGCAGAAGTCTCCGGTTTCTGATCCAGCCTTGCGTGACGTGCCGGAATATGTTGAAGGATATCAACGTAAAGTCAGGGACAAAAAAATCAGGAATTCTTTGTTAGCCGGATTGGCCGGATTTGCTTCCGGATTTATCGTGCTGACACTGGTAAAATGAAGGATACTTCATGGGGATCTTGAGCCTGCGTACGCTCGACCGGTATTTTTTGCAGAGCCATGTCTTCCTCACCTTTTGTACATACGCCGCCTGGATGTCATCACGACAGATGTCCGATTTGCCAACGGTTTTCACGCCCGAACTGCTTTTAGTCCTTTGCGCGACACTCGGTTATTATGAATTTCATAAGTACAGTTATACGTTGCCCGCGTATCGGCCGAAAGATTTGTTCAGATTTCTTTTTTATTCGCGGATATGGTGGTTCGACCGGATTTGCATTTTGGTCAGTCTGATGTTTGCGGCGGTAGCGGTATGTTACGTGTCCGTTTCAGCACTGATGTTGGTGTTTCTGACGGCTTGCCTGAGTATTTTTTATACTGTTCCTGTCCTTCGTCGTAAAGGCCGATGGATACGGTTACGTGAAATTCCTTCCCTCAAAATGGGTGTGATCGCCACCGGGTGGACGATATCAACTGTGCTGCTCCCGGTGTGGGGAAACGGTAATACGGTCTCTTTCGAAATCCTCCTTTTGGCATGCCTCTCACGCTGGGCCATTATTTACGGATTGTGTATTCCTTTTGAAATCAGGGATGAGAAACGAGAGGCGCGATTGGGAAACAGGCCTGTCATGGAATTCGGTCGTAAACGTGTACTGCTCCTCGGAACTATCGTGGTCTTGGTGCCTGCTATATTCGCTGGCACGTGCGCACGCCAAGGCCTGATCCACGAGGAGGTATTGATTTCCCTCGTGTTGGCTCATGTTATCACCGTCTTTTGGATAT
>CAYWDY010000122.1:2634-7602 GCA_964455985.1 uncultured Flavobacteriales bacterium | reverse complement strand
CAGATGCCTACGATGCCAGTTCTTTCCTCCAGGCGGCGTATGCGATGTCTGACAATCAGATTACCGATCGCTTACGAGCCGTTTGGGGTCTTCGCTTGGAAGTGTTCAATCAAAAGCTGAATTCATTCGGCTACAGCAATGAACCCATCGTGGTGAACACCACTGTGACCGATCTTTTACCGTCCGCCAATCTGACCTACTCTCTTTCGGATCGAACCAACCTTCGAGCCGCCCTTTCCCAAACAGTTTCACGGCCGGAATTCCGGGAACTGGCGCCCTTCACATTCTATGACTTCATCAACGCCACTTCGGTAGCCGGTAACTCGGAGATTCAGCGTAGCAAGATCAATAACTACGACTTACGCTATGAATTCTATCCACAGGCTGGAGAAATCCTTTCGATCAGCTGTTTTTACAAATACTTTCAATTGCCGATTGAACCATTTGTGGAGAGCTCCGGCGCCGGATCTCGTCGGGTAAGTTTCCAAAATGCCATCAGTGCCTATGTGGTTGGCGTAGAAACCGAGTGGAGAAAAAAGCTGGACTTCATGAATCCAATTTTGAATTGGGGTCAATGGGAAAACTGGAGTATCACAGGCAATCTGGCCGTTATGAAATCCCGCGTCGATGTCTCCAACGATCCTCGTTCGGTGGGTGAGCGGCCGCTACAGGGCCAATCCCCTTATATCATCAACGCCGGACTCCAATACCAACAACCGGAAAAAGGATGGGGTTTCAGTACGTCATTCAATCGAATCGGAACCCGAATTTTCCAGGTCGGCAACCAAGGCTATCTGAGTATCCTGGAAGCGCCCCGTAGTGTCGTTGACCTTCAACTCAGTAAAAAACTGTTTGGCAAAGGCGAAGTCCGATTCACCATCAGCGACCTGTTGAATCAGAACAACATCTTTTATCAAGACTCGAATGATGACGGCCGCTACGATGCCAACGAGGATGCACTGATAGCCCGTAATGTTTTCGGCACCAATTATTCGATTTCATTCACCTATGGTTTCTGATTTTGAGCTTATGTTCATAAACGTGTTAATTACCGTTAATACTTAACATTGGCTTAATATTAGGGGTGCTTTCTATTAATCTGGGGTTTATTCTTTTGTAACACACAAAACAACCTCAGACATGAAAACATTAACATTCTGGTTCTTTGGATTTTTAACCTTCCTAAGCGCATCTATCTCCGCTCAGGATATAGAACTGAACCCCATGGACACCTTGACCAGTCAGGTCGCTGGTATCCGACAAGAATTGGATGTCCTGAAACGATTAAAGATCAACGGATATGTCCAAGCTCAGTACCAATTGGCAGATTCAGCAGGTCAGAATTCCTTTAACGGAGGGAACTTCGCTCCCGGCGACAAATCAAGGTTCATGATTAGACGGGCACGACTTCGTGTGCAATACGATTCTCAAATGGATGAAAAGGGCATCTCCCTAGGATCTATGATGTTTCAGATCGATATGACCGAGAAGGGTGTCCGATTGATGGATGCCTATTGTAAACTTTCGGAAAGGTGGTTGGGCGCATTCTCCCTGACCATGGGCCTACAAAACCGTCAATTCGGCTTCGAAGTTCCCTATTCCTCGGGACTCCGGGAAACTCCAGAGCGCGGACGCGTGGCCCAATTGCTCTTCCCCAGCGAGCGGGATTTGGGTGTTTTGTTGACGTTCAACCCCAACAAATTTTCCCGTTGGCACTCCCTTCGACTGGATGCCATGTTAGTCAATGGTAATAGCGGCGTCGCCAATAACTCACTTACCTCGGTTAAGACCAACAGCGATCCGGTCGTCAATAATTACTTCCTCTTGGGTGATGTTTCGGAAACCGACGCTAAAAAGGACTTTATCGGACGAATCAGTTATAACCATGCTGACCGCGAAGAAAAGATCCGTTTTGGAATCGGAGCATCCTGTTATCTCGGCGGCTGGCGAATCGATACGGTAAATGCATACAACCTGACTCAAGACGCGGATGGTGTTTACGGATACCGGAAGGATGTATTGAAAGACGACCAGAAGTTGATTCCTATTACCGATCGCGGTTATACCGATCGCCGTTACTTTGGTGCTGACGGACAGTTTTCCATCAATTGGAAGCCGGGTTTGACAACACTTCGAGCTGAATATTATCAAGGGCAACAGCCTGGTTCTTCGTCCTCCAGTCAAAGTTTCAACTCCCGCTGGACTGGTCTTTACGATTTCTACACACGTCCATTCGATGCCGCGATATTCTATTACCTCCAGAATATCAAGGAAACACCTGTTCAACTGGTGGTGAAATACGACTTCTTCGATCCCAACACCAAGGTTGAGGGCGATGCCATTGGAAAAGCAGTTGGTGATGGACTGACCAAAACCAACTCGGCTGATGTTAAATTCTCTACCTGGGGATTCGGACTGGTATACCGTTGGGAAGCCACTACCCGTATCATGTTGTATTACGACCTGGTTAAAAATGAGACCTCAGCCAATCTATCCGGTTATACGCGAGACATAGCTGACAACCAATTCACCTTGCGCATTCAAGTACGATTCTAATCCAGTCCCTATTTATCCTTCGAAATCAAAACCCATCATGAAAAAATTCTTCACCCTCGTCATCAGCCTGTTATTCCTTCAGGCTTCGGCCCAGAAGGTCGTTTTGAAAGGAAGCGACACCGTATTGCCTTTAGCTCAGAAAGAAGCTGAGAAGTATATGAAAGCCAATCCCGGTAAGCCGATCACGGTCGTGGGCGGTGGTTCCGGTGTAGGTATCGCCGCTCTCATGGATGGCACTACCGATATCGCCATGTCTTCCCGTAAGCTGAAGATGGATGAGCGAATCAAGTTACAGGACGCCGGACGTGCTGTCAAAGAAACCATCATCTGCTACGATGCTTTATCCATCATTATTAATTCCGGAAACAAAGTAAGTAAGCTGACCCGCGAACAAATCGAGGGAATCTACACCGGTAAGATCAAAAACTGGAAAGAGGTTGGCGGCGATGATATGACCATCGTAGTCTATGCCCGTGAAACCAGCTCTGGCACTTATGAATTCTTCAAAGAATTCGTCCTTAACCGTAAGAATTATGCCAGCTCAGTCTTGAACATGCCGGCCACCGGTGCGATCATACAATCGGTCAGTCAGACTAAAGGTGCCATCGGTTATGTGGGCATGGCTTATGTAACAAAAGATGTGAAAGACGTAGCTATCTCTTACGATAAAGGCAAGACCTACGTCATGGCTACGAAGGAAACGGCTGTCAATAAGACCTATCCTATTATCCGTCCGTTGTACTTCTACTACCCTACCTCCAAAGAAGCTTATGTAAAACCATTCATCAGCTATGTGCTCTCTGCTGAGGGACAAAAGACAGTTGATGATATCGGTTATGTACCTTTATTCAAATAACAGAAAGCTTCCATTTTGAAAAAAGGAATAAAGACATTTCTGGAGCGGTTCGTTGAAGGATTGCTTCTGATGAGCGGTACGGTCACCTCGTTGATCGTACTGCTCATCGTCGTTTTCCTGTTTCAGGAAGGATTTTCGCTCTTCAACACTTCTCCACTGGAGAACCATAACGTGTTGGTTGTTAATCGGGCCAATCCGGTGAAGCGATTGAGTGCCACTCAGATCAAGGACATATTCGATCAGAAAATTGTTTCGTGGAAGGAGTTGGGAGGAAACGAAGAAGATATCGTGCTCTTAACCATCAATGACCTTTCCTCCTATTTTTCCGATGAGGAAATCGGATACGAGCTGGAACATGTTCCTGCGTGTATGAACCGTTTGGTCGACAGCTTGCCGGCGGTGTTGGCGGTATTTAATTCATCGTACCTCGAGCAAGGGTTCCATGGGCAAGTGATTGATGTAAACAAAAACAACTTGCCGGATTTCGTTTTCGGAAAAGAGTGGTTCCCTACGGCTGAGCCTGCCGTCATACTCGGCGTATGGCCCCTGATTCTAGGCACGCTGTTGGTATCCTTTTTTGCTATACTGTTCGCTTTACCGATCGGATTGGCTACTGCTATTTACATGGCTGAAATCGCAGATTCACGTATTCGTTCAATTCTTAAACCAGTCATTGAGCTGTTGGCAGGAATCCCGTCCGTGGTGTATGGCTTTTTCGGTTTGATTGTCATTGTTCCCGCGATCCATGACGTATTCGAATTACCCGTCGGTGAAACCGCGTTGGCCGGTTCCATTGTTCTAGCGATCATGGCGCTTCCTACGATCATTACAGTATCGGAAGATGCGATCCGTAACACACCACGATCCATGAAAGAGGCCAGTCTCGCTTTAGGCGCAAACCGGTGGCAGACGATTTCACGTGTCGTACTTCCCTATTCGATGTCAGGTATTTCAGCCGCCGCCATCTTAGGAATAGGACGAGCCATCGGAGAGACGATGGCCGTGCTCATGGTTACCGGAAATGCAGCTGTCATTCCACACAGCCTTTTACAACCGGTGCGTACCATTCCCGCTACGATTGCCGCTGAGTTGGGCGAAGCACCCAATGGCGGTGTGCATTACAAGGCCCTGTTCGCGCTGGGATGTCTCCTTTTCTTATTGACGCTGTTCATAAACCTTTGTGTGGACAGGATCACGTCGAAACGCAAATTGAAACGATAAGCCATGTACAAGCATCTGAAACAGCAATTGGCTTTCTGGATCTTCAGGATCTTTGCCTGGAGTGTGGTGGCGTTATTGTTTGGTATCCTGTTTTTCATTTTCTCACGAGGTTGGAAAACCATTAGTTGGACATTCCTTACCGCCATGCCTGAGGAAGGGATGACCGCTGGGGGTATTTATCCTGCCATTATCGGAACCTTATGCCTGGTAGCAGGCTCGATCTTGTTTGCCTTTCCCATCGGGGTTTTGGCTGGAATTTACATCCACGAATATGCGAAAGACAGTTGGTTCAAACGCTTCGTACGTTTGATGACCAGTAACCTGGCCGGCATACC
>CAYWDY010000122.1:0-2624 GCA_964455985.1 uncultured Flavobacteriales bacterium | reverse complement strand
TGAAGAAACTTGGCTTTGGAGATTCGATTCTGGCGGGCTCCCTGACCTTGGGGTTGTTGGCACTTCCGGTGGTGATTCGAGTAACGGAAGAAGCACTCATTGCCGTGGATGACTCGTTCCGTCAAGGCAGTCTGGCGCTTGGTGCCACCAAGTTGCAAACGATACGCAGGGTGGTAATACCCATCGCCACTCCGAATATCCTGACAGGACTCATTCTCTCCATCGGTCGTGTATCCGGAGAAACTGCCCCCATCCTTTTTACCGTAGCGGCCTATTTCCTTCCTCAACTTCCCCATAGTGTATTTGACCAGGTCATGGCCTTGCCGTATCACCTCTATGTCATCTCCACCAGTGGTACGAATATCGAAGCATCTCGGGATATGGCTTACGGTACCGCTTTGGTGCTGGTACTGATCGTCCTCTCCTTGAATCTTATGGCCAACGGGCTTAGAAGGTATTTCGCCAAGCGCGTCAAAATGAACTGATCCATGAACATGATCGAATCCAACAATGTCCACCTGTATTACGGGGATTTCCATGCCTTGAAGGGAATCTCCATGGACATCGAACCCTATACCGTTACAGCTTTGATCGGTCCATCCGGTTGCGGCAAATCGACTTACCTGCGATTATTCAATCGCATGAACGACCTGATCGACAACGTCCGGATCGAGGGCGAGATCAAGGTGGATGGGAAAGACATCTATTCGCGCGATATGGGTATGCGCATCGACGAGCTTCGTAAGAAGGTCGGCATGGTTTTCCAGAAGCCCAATCCGTTTCCGAAGACCATTTTTGAAAACGTGGCATACGGCCTCAGGGTGAATGGTATTTCCAACAAATCATTCATCGAAGAACGGGTGGAGACGTCACTTCAACAGGCCGCGTTGTGGAACGAGGTGAAAGACAAGTTGAAGAAGTCCGCTTTCGAACTCTCGGGCGGTCAGCAGCAACGCTTGTGCATCGCGAGGGCCTTGGCCATTGAACCTTCGGTCTTGTTGATGGACGAACCGGCATCCGCTTTGGACCCGATATCCACGGCCAAAATCGAAGACTTGATTTATTCGTTGAAGGAAAAGTACACGATCATTATCGTTACCCATAATATGCAGCAGGCTGGCCGTGTCAGCGATAAGACCGCCTTTTTCTACCTTGGCGAATTGATTGAGTACAATACGACACCTACCATCTTCACCAATCCCAAGGACACCCGGACTCAGGACTATGTGACCGGTCGTTTCGGTTGATCCATAGGGTTGATGTTGAAGTGCCTCATCGCTACCCTACCCATAACCCAAATCCATTACGCATTTCGCAATTCTCACTCTCCTTTCTCCTTCAGCTAACGCTCCTATGTCACACCTGGATATTGAACTCAAACGCTTGAAAAGCGAATGTGTCGACATGTTCGACATGGTCACCTCTCAACTCCGAAAGACCCAACAGGCCGTCGTCCATTTCGACAAGGAGTTAGCCCACGAGATTTCCTTCAACGAGAAGCGAATCAACGCCCTGGAATTGAAGATCGATAAGGATTGCGAGAACATATTCGCTCTCTTCAATCCGGTAGCCATCGATTTACGATTTGTACTGGCCGTTTTGAAAATCAATTCAAATTTGGAACGGATCGGTGACATTGCCGACGGTATCGCCAGGTATGTGTTGGAGACAGAGCATCCCTTCTCGGATGAATTGATCCATCTTACCCGACTGAATGAAATGTTCTCGCAAGCCGTGGACATGCTTCAGGACACCCAGCGTGCCTTTGACCAAGAGAATGCCAAGCTAGCCAGGGGCGTTTTCCAAAAAGACGAATTACTGGACAAGATCAATGGCTCCGCGAACGGGGTGATTGAGGGGTATATCCGTTCACACATGGACGGAATCGCACCTGCCCTGCATATTGTTTCCGCTATCCGTAAACTGGAACGTACGGGTGATCAGACCAAGAATGTCGCCGAGGAGATCGTATTCTTCCTGGAGGCTAAAGTGCTTAAACACCTCAAGTCTGAGGGTTAATCTGCATTTCCCGGAAGGCCTTACGAATTTGGCGTATTAGTCCGGGACCTTCGTAAATAAATCCGGTATATAACTGGACCAAATCTGCCCCTGCCTTCACCTTATCCAGGGCATCTTGGGGTGAATGGATTCCTCCAACCCCGATGATGGCGAATCGCTTTGGGGAACGTGTTGACAAATACCGGATGACTTCCGTGGAACGATCAACGAGCGGCCTTCCGCTCAAACCTCCAAGCCCGATTTTCTGAACTGTGGCTTTATCCGTTTTTAGTCCTTCTCTTGACAGCGTCGTATTTGTAGCAATGACTCCCGTGATGCCTGTTTGCACCACCACATCAATGATATCATCCAATTGGGAATCGGTCAGGTCTGGTGCTATTTTAAGAAAAACAGGACGCGGATTCATTCCTAAATCAGAAGACTTTAAATAATTGACTTGCTGAACTTTATTCAAAATAATCGAAAGCGGTTCTTTATCCTGTAACGTTCGTAAGCCCGGCGTATTAGGAGAGCTGACATTGACGACAAAATAGTCGACTACGTCAAACAAGACCTCTGCACACCGAACATAATCGTCGGCGGCAGACTCTACCGGCGTTGCCTTG
>CAYWDY010000121.1:3390-7649 GCA_964455985.1 uncultured Flavobacteriales bacterium | reverse complement strand
TTCGTCTCCCCGGGCTCCTGTTGGCCATCATTCTTTTTACCGGTTGTTCCGAGGAAATCGACCTGACGGCTCCCTACCAGGAGACTTGTGCCATTTATGGTCTTCTGAACACCAACGATTCCATCCAGTTCGTTCGGGTCAGTAAAGCCTTTCTGGGCGACGGTAACGTGTATGTCATGGCCCAGCAGTATGATTCGGTGAATTATGCCAATATCCTTCAAGTCTATCTCCAGCGCCTTGTCAATGGGGTGGTGCGGGATTCGTTTCCGTTGACCCGCATTGATACCATTCCCAAAGATTCTGGAATGTTTTACTACCCGGGCCAAGTTCTTTACGCGTTGGATCGTCCCGTTCGTGACGATGGCAGTCAATACCGTTTAACGGTCATAAATACCCAGACCGGTTACCGGGCCACTTCCACGACCGACATTATTCCCGACATCAACGTGGATGTGCCTTCAACCTCGGATGCCGACTTCGCTACCCGGTTACCCATTACCTATAATTACCTGCCGACTGATTTTTCAAAGATTCACGACATGGAAATCATCTTCCGGTATCGTGAAATAAGCTCCTCAGGATCAATTTCTTATCACGAAGTTCTTATCCCGTTTAATGAGCGGTTAACGGGAAATAGCCTACAGTCACCGATTGAATTCCAATACTTCCGTCCCGACTTTTTTGTCACCCTAGGTCAGGTCATTCCGGTTGATCCCACCGTCACCAGACGGGTCGACAACCTGCCAAACGGAGTCAAGGCAGTTGAGTATCGGTTTTACTGCGGTTCTGAGGACTTGTACACTTATTATCAGCTGACCCAGCCCAGCGAAGGTATAGCCCAGGATCGTCCTTTGTTCACTACGGTTGACAACGGGGTGGGCCTTTTCACCAGCCGGCTTATCCATTCGGAGTTCCGGAACCTGAACACGAATACCCGTGCAGCCTTCGACACCTCAGCCTATACACGGGATCTGAATTTCGTTTTCTAAGTGTCGCTTTGACAGCGAAATTCCGCTTTTACGCCAACTTTTCCCGAATTCTGCCACATTATCTGCCATTCTGCCAATGGCACAATGGTTGACTTTCGGGGCATGTCAAACGTAATCTATTAACCCCCATACATCATGAGAAAAGTAATCGGAATCGATTTAGGAACCACGAACTCCTGCGTGTCGGTCATGGAAGGCAATGAGCCGGTCGTGATCCCCAACAGCGAGGGCCGTAGAACCACCCAAACAGTTGTCGCTGTCATGGACAACGGCGAGCGTAAGGTCGGTGACCCGGCCAAGCGTCAATCTATCACCACTCCCCGTAACACCGTCTTCTCGATCAAGCGTTTCATGGGTGAAACCTACGATCACTCTGAAAAGGAGAAGGGCCGTGTTCCTTACGAAGTGGTGAAGGGCGATAACAATACCCCACGCGTCAAAATCGGCGACCGCAACTACACCCCTCAGGAAATCTCCGCCATCATCCTTCAGAAAATGAAAAAGACGGCTGAGGATTACCTGGGATATGAAGTGACGGAGGCTGTCGTAACGGTTCCTGCTTACTTCAACGATGCCCAGCGCCAGGCCACCAAGGAAGCCGGAGAAATCGCCGGCTTGAAAGTTCTTCGAATCATCAACGAGCCTACGGCTGCATCTTTGGCTTACGGTCTGGATAAGAAGAATAAAGACGAAAAAATCGCTGTCTTCGACTTGGGCGGCGGTACGTTCGATATCTCCATCCTGGAATTGGGTGACGGCGTTTTTGAAGTTAAATCCACCAACGGTGATACCCACTTGGGAGGTGACGACTTCGATCAGAAGATCATCGACTGGTTGGCGGACGAATTCAAAAATGACGAAGGTATCGACCTTCGTCGTGATCCGATGGCTCTGCAGCGCTTGAAAGAGGCCGCTGAAAAGGCTAAGATCGAGCTTTCCAGCTCGACCCAAACGGAGATCAACTTGCCCTACATCATGCCGGTGGATGGAATCCCCAAACACTTGGTCAAGACCCTAACCCGCTCCAAATTCGAACAGCTGTGTGACGATCTCATCCAGCGTACACTCGAGCCTTGTAAAAAAGCACTCAGTGATGCCGGTATGTCACCCGCCGATATCGACGAAGTGATTCTGGTTGGAGGTTCTACCCGTATCCCTGCCATCCAGCAGGTCGTGGAGAAATTCTTCGGCAAGTCGCCCAACAAGGGTGTAAATCCGGACGAGGTTGTAGCCATCGGTGCCGCTATTCAAGGTGCGGTTCTTACCGGCGAAGTGAAAGACGTATTGTTGTTGGATGTTACCCCGCTCTCCTTGGGTATTGAAACCATGGGCGGTGTGATGACCAAACTGATCGAATCCAACACGACCATCCCGACCAAGAAAAGCGAAGTCTTCTCGACGGCCTCCGACAACCAGCCTTCTGTGGAAATCCATATCCTGCAAGGGGAACGTCCCATGGCCAAGGATAACCGCACCATCGGTCGATTCCACCTGGACGGTATTCCGCCGGCTCCTCGTGGCGTACCTCAGATCGAGGTCATCTTCGACATCGATGCCAACGGTATCCTTCACGTAACAGCCAAGGACAAAGCCACAGGCAAATCCCAAAACATACGTATTGAGGCATCATCAGGTTTGTCTGACGAGGAGATCAAGCGCATGAAGACCGAAGCCGAAGCGAATGCGGACGCTGACCGCAAGACCAAAGAAGAAGCCGATAAGATCAATCAGGCTGATTCGTTGATCTTCCAAAGCGAGAAGCAACTTTCAGAATTTGGAGACAAACTTCCTGCCGATAAGAAGGAGGTGATCCAAAAAGCGCTTAGCGAGTTGAAGGATGCACATAAAGAGCGCGACATAGCCAAGATTGATACAGCCCTGGCTGCTTTGAACAGTGCTTGGTCCGCCGCTTCTGAGGAGATGTACAAAGCCTCTCAAGCTACGGGTGGCGATGCTGGAGCTTCATCTGCAGGACCTCAGTCCAAAGGTGATGGCGAAGTGACCGACGTCGACTTTGAAGAAGTCAAAGACGATAAGAAGTAATTCGAATCCGCTGAATAAAAAAAACGGGAGCTCTTAAGCTCCCGTTTTTTTATGGGTTGAACGTTGTGAGTGGATTAGTCCAACAGTACGATACCCAATTGGAAGCTGAGTGTTTTGATCTTGGAGATACCGAAGTCGGTACTTTGTCCGCTGGCGTAGGCATAACGCACACCAACCAGAGCACCTGCGCGCGCATCGTTTCCGAATTTGATCAGGGCCCCGGCTTCCGGACGTACGAGGAAAGACCAGGAATTATCGCTTAACGAATAAATATTAAAATAAATTTCCTGTTCGGAATACATCCCACCTACGGCAAGTCCTGCATACGGAGTGATCATAGCATCCGGAGCCAGGTAGTAGTGAGCGTTTATCGCGAAGGGAAGGTTATACATGTACTTGTATAAGTCGGTCGTAATGGCCAGATTGTCGTAGTCATAGGTTTGACGTGGCGCGTATTGGTACATGGAATACCAGTTCAACTCGCCTCCGATGGAGAAGTTGGGTTGTAGAAAATATCGGCCTTCAATCTTGGCGCCATACGCGGAGGTGCGAGAGATGAAGTCTTTGTTGTTCAACGGGACGTTGATGTCCCAAGCGAATGTGTAAAGACCTTGTGTCAGGTAGCGGCTTTGGGCCTGGGTAGCGAAGGAAGTTAGGAGCAGTGCAAAGAGCTGTAGGAGGAGTAGTTGTTTTTTCATACCGAGGCTTGTGATTACCGGGTGAGGTAAGGTGATTGTGTGAATGATTGGTCAATGGAAGTCAAGGCGTTCTGAATGTCGCTCGGTGTGTAATTGTAGAGCAATCCGTTGGCCAGTGAATTCCAGATCACTACGAGTCGGTTGTTGTTCTGATCGTCGTTTTTCAAATCAATCAATTCCATGACCAGTGTTCCTGTATTGTAGGTGTAGGAGTAGGAGAAGGGATAGTAGTAGTAGGAATCATAATATCCCCAATAGTAGGGGTCGTAATATCCCGGATAGCCCCACCAGGAACCGGGAGAAACCACACTGCCGGAATTCTGGGTGTTGATGGCGAATACGTTCATGGCCAGGTCGGGATTGGCGGAAGCTTGAACCTCCGTGTATCCGCGGGCATTCATATTCTGGCGGATGCGGTTGAGCAACTGGTTGGCTGAAGAGTTGGAGAGCATCGTGTCGTTCGAGCCGTTGCCCAATAAGGCTACGTACGTTGGTAGTTCATAAGTGGAATAACTGCCGAAATCAGCGT
>CAYWDY010000121.1:0-3380 GCA_964455985.1 uncultured Flavobacteriales bacterium | reverse complement strand
GCGTAGCGATCGTATTGGGTCGCCACTAAGAAGTCGTCCGACAATTGGGTGAGATTCGGTTCTTTCCGGCAGCTCCAAAGAGCACCGACCAGAGCCAGAAGGAGTAATGATTTCTTCATGGATGGAAGTGATGGTTGTTTTCACAAATGACGCAATAATCGATTACATTTACAATCCTATGAAACGCATGACATACAGACATCTTCTTCTTTCGCTGGTGGCCCTTGTCCTTTTCGGATGCTCACAATACGTAGTCTCCTACGAACGAACTCCCGGCACCAATTTTTCCTCGTATAGAACCTATGCTTGGATTCAACCGGATAACACTTCCGGCAAAAACGTGAACAAGCAGTACCTGAATGACCGTGTGATTTATTATTCCAACCAGGAATTATCCCGAAAGGGCATGACCGTCGATGTCAATAAGCCGGACGTGGTTTTCACGTTCGATTCTTACTCGATCGATAAAGTGGAGTATCAATACAATCCTCCTCCGGCCTCCATGAGTTTCGGATTCGGTGGTCCCGGTTATTACATGGGCTATTCCGCGCCCTTAGCTCCGGCCACGATCACACCGAGAACGTATCAGGAAGGAACACTGATGATATACATGCTGGAAGCTTCCACGCAGCGTGTGTTGTGGAAAGGCGTTGTTTCAAAGGTCTTGGATCATCCATACGACATTGACCAAGAACTCAAGCCCGCCATCACCAAGGTGATGTTTACGCTTCCTTTAAAAGTCAATAAGCCCTGATCAACGTCGAGGCACATTCATACCGGGCGATGGCCGACTCATAGTTCCGCCGGGCCTGCTTTGGTTGAAGTTATTGAAGTTCATGTTGCGCTGATCTCCGCGGCTGCGGTCAAACTGTTGTCGGTTTAAGTCCATCGTGGGAGCATTGCTTCCAGGCGTTGGCCGTTGCCAATTCGACCCTCTATTCTGTTGCCACGTGTTTCCGCGTTCCCGGTAGATATTTCCACGAGGGTCTGCGTACACGTTATTGCGTGGCACGTTTCCGTTAGGTCGCGGTGGGTTGACCGGTCGGTTGGGCGCAACAGGCCTTACACCCGGTGTTGAATGTCGGTAATAATTGTTCGGATAACTGCCATTGCGTGGACCGTAATACGGCCTATATGAGGACCCTCTGCTCGGATGGTAGTAGCCGCCGCGCGGACCGTAATAGCCGTGATAAGGCCTATAATAGTAGGCCGGCCGTCCCCACCAACCTCCGTAATATCCCGGCCATCCAAAACCGTACGAAAAACTGAGACCGTAATTCCAACCGGTCCATGGATTGTAGTGTAAGTTGAATCCATAGGTGACCGGACGAGGGTAATACCGCGTACCGTACCATCCCGGATAGTACCAACCTGTACCATAAACGACAGTTGGGCCGTACACATAGCAGCCTGTGTACCCGGGTGTGTACCCGACATAAACGACTTCAGGCGTGTAATCATAGATGTACACATATTTGACGTGGCAAACGGGTGAGCTGGCGGGAATCCGGCGTACATCTTTCGGTACTGTAGTCGCTACGGTCCAGGGTCCATGCGGAGATGGACCGGTGTACCAGACGGCTTTGTCGCAGACATAAAACTGATTGCCGTCCTTGATGACGGCGGTGGATGAATTGCTGGCATAATACAATCCCGTTCCTTGAATCTCTACGAATCGCGGATCGCCGTCGTAACTTACTTCGGTAGTGGCTTCCTTACGATTGACGGTGGCCGTTTGAGGGACCTGCGCATCCATCAGTGCTTCGCGGGCCGGTTGTGTTCCGGCCACATGCGCCAACACTTCATCCTTGTCATTGCCTTCGGGTATGCGCGCGAAATCACCTGGCAGACTGTCTGAAGGTACAAAACGCCAAGGCCCATCCAGTGAGCGAGCAGTGAACCAACGTCCTGAAATCAACACGTAGCAAGCTTGTTGAGGAATGTATCGGAAAACAGCATTGTCGGTGTTCTTGATGTACAAGAGTGCCGTTCCTGAAATGGATTGGTAATCGGGTTCTCCTTGTATGGCAAGTAACTCGGCAGGACGGGTGCGGACAATGATCTCCAACGATTGGTCTGAAGTGGGTAATAAGTCTGGATTCAGTGCAGTGATTGATGAGTCGGTTTTCTGCTGTTCGGCAATGATTTGTTGCTGCAGTTGCGCCAGTTCCTGGGGAATAGATACCGGTTTTTTCCAACCACTATGATAATCGCTGGACGTATACCAGGCATTGCCCGCCAACAGGAAGTAGGAGGGAGAGGAAGCTGATTTTAGCAGGTACCAAGGCGTGTTGACCGCCCTTTGGTAATTCGAGTTGGGTAGGTTGCTCCAGCGGGGTTCTCCGTCGAGAAGGATCAACACCGCTGGAGTATTACGTACGATTATTTCTGGCGGTTCGGTGTTGATTTGTTCCGACGAAGTAGCATCGTTTTCCTGCAACGTAGCCAATAGGTCATCCAACGAAAGAACCAAATCCCATTTAGGTACTTCTTCTTCGATGATACGTTTCATTCTCTCCGTCTTATCCTTCTCTACTTCTTGGGGGAAACGGATATCTGTGATGCGCGTCTCTATCAATGTCACCTCCCGACGTTCCCGGTCTGTTGCTACCCGGGACTCCGACCATAACGCACCGAATATAGGATCCTCTGAGCCGCTAGGGGTCACAGAGAAGGCAGCCCTTACATTCAACCGGTCACCTTGCAGCTTCTCGGGTTGAGGTTGATAAATTACAATTCGTCCTTCGGGATTCTCGATGACCTTAGGCCAATCATCGGACAGGCCGAAAGCAAAGACGGGTAGGAGTGAAAGTAATAGAAGTAGGCGTGACATGATGGGTCGGTTCTAAAGGAAGAATACTTTACCAAGATACGAATAGACGCACGAATGAGAATGATGTATTCATCAATCAAGTTTTCAATCTTATGACTTGGGTCGTATCACGCCCGGATGGTGTGTTTTATTCCGTCATCTTTTAATGTTAAAACACCGCGATTATCAGACGTATTCTGTGGCTAAAACTTGAATCCCAATCCAAAAGAATCATTTTTATCAATTACCTTAGTAGCAGTAATGTCGCTATGAAAGACAACAAAACCGCGAATACCCCAACTGTATTTACACGACGTAGTTTCATCGCTACGCTGGCCACCACCGCCGGTGCCATCGTATTGGCAGCGTGTAACATCAAGAACGATAAGAAATCAGGAAAAGAGCCTGAGGTAAGAAAGATTACGCCGCCCCGGCTGGATACCGCCTACCTGGGTCAAAAAATCCTGTGCTATCGTCCGATGCGCCGAGGCTCTCCGAACATGAGTATAGAAACTGTTGGAGATAAGATCATCGCTCACAACTACGGACACGGTGGAAGCGGTTGGAC
>CAYWDY010000120.1:2518-7696 GCA_964455985.1 uncultured Flavobacteriales bacterium | reverse complement strand
GATGGCATGGGTGTTCCCAAGCGTTATGACTACCTGGTACTCGGTCAGCCTGAGTTTCTCAAAGCGCTCGAGAACCAACTCAAATCCGCTCCGGTCGGCGATTGGAAGATCTACCTCCAGTGGCATGTCCTTCACTATGCCGACAACCTGACCACCAGTGCCCTGGAAATGGAAGCGTTCCATTTCTACAGCCAGATTCTCAACGGCCAGAAACAGATCCAGCCGCGCTGGAAGAGAGTCGTCGATATGATGGATGGAATGTTGGGCGATGCCGTAGGTCAGATGTATGTTGCCAAGCACTTCCCGCCGGATGCTAAGAAGAAGGCGGATGAATTGGTCAGTAACCTCTTGGCTGTCTATGACGATCGCATTCAAAACCTGGATTGGATGAGTGACGCCACCAAGAAAAAAGCGTTGGAAAAATTGCACTCCATCGTTCGTAAGATCGGATACCCTGACAAGTGGAAAACCTACGAGGGATTGGTCATCACCCGCGATAACTTCTTCCAGAACGTGGTCAATGCCTCCCTGTGGACTGCAGCGTTCGAGATGGACAAGATTGGTAAGCCGGTCGACCGCTCAGAATGGGGTATGACGCCTCCTACGGTGAATGCGTACTACAATCCGTCCATGAACGAGATCGTTTTCCCGGCTGGAATCCTCCAACCTCCATTCTTCAATCCCCAAGCGGATGACGCGGTTAACTATGGCGGTATCGGTGCAGTCATTGGACATGAGATGACGCACGGCTTCGATGACGAAGGACGGAACTTTGACGCCAAGGGTAACTTGTCGGCTTGGTGGTCTCCTGAAGATTCTGCCCAATTCATGGGTAAGGCTCAGTTGATCGTCGATCAGTTCAACGGCTTTGTCGTACTTGATTCCTTGCACGTCAACGGTCAGCTCACGTTAGGCGAGAACATCGCTGATCTCGGTGGATTGAATATCGCTTACGAAGCGTTCAAGCGTACTCCTGAAGGCAAGAGCGACAAGAAGCTGGACGGTCTCACCCCAGACCAGCGTTTCTTTATCAGTTACGCAACCATTTGGGCCGGAAGTATCCGTCCCGAAGCCGCTGCTCAACGACTCATCACGGACCCTCACTCGCCGGCTGAGTACCGAGTCAACGGAACCCTTAGCAATATGGAGCAGTTTTATAAGGCCTTTGATGTGACTTCAAAGGACGCTCTGTATCGTCCGGATTCATTGCGTGCCAAGATCTGGTAATCCAGACGTGTTATTTCAAGAGCGCCGTGGAAACACGGCGCTTTTTTTATGTCCCGGCCCACCGAATCAGAGTATCTTTACCGGTGAAATTTCCATTGAACGGTGTCCGCCTTCGAATCCCTCAAGTTAAATAAGCAATTGCTGAATGCCGTTTCGGATGCAGGCTTTCTTGAGCCGACACCGATTCAGCAGCAAGCCATACCGCCTATACTGTCAGGACAGGATGTCTTGGGTATCGCCCAGACCGGAACCGGAAAGACAGCGGCCTATCTGTTGCCCATCTTGATGAAGATCAAGTATGCCCAGGGACAGGATCCACGGGCGTTGATCTTGGTCCCCACGCGTGAGTTGGTAGTGCAGGTCTTGGAAGCTACGCGCTTACTTTCCAAATACACCGACTTGCGAATCACAGCCCTCTTCGGAGGTTCAGGAACCAGGTCCCAGATCGAGTACCTGGAAGCGGGCACCGATATCGTCGTAGCAACACCCGGTCGACTGATGGACTTGTACTTGGCAGGAAATCTTCACTTGAAAAAGTTGCAGGTGGTCGTATTGGATGAAGCCGAGCGACTCTTGGATATGGGATTCAAGCCCCAAATCGATCGGTTGTTGGAGGTGCTCCCCCGGAAGAGGCAGAACCTGCTTTTTTCGGCTACGTGGAGCAACAAGGTTAAACGTATTGCAGAGGAATTCCTTGCATTCCCTACGGAGATCCGGATAGATCCGCAATTGAGAAGGGCCAGCACGGTCACGCAACGGTTTTACCGCACACCGAACATGGCGGCTAAATTGGATCTGTTGGATTTGCTGCTCAAGGATTTTACCGGTAAGACGGTCGTTTTTTGCAAGACCAAGACCGCAGCCAACGAAGTGTTTCGTCATCTCACCATGCGGTTAGGCAAAGACAAGTTACGTTTGGTCCATGGCAATAAGGATCAGAATACGCGTTTGAACGCCATGCAATCCTTCCGCGACGGTGAGGTGGAGTTATTGGTAACCACCGACGTTGTGGCACGTGGCATCGATATTCCGGAAGTACGTCAGGTGGTCAACTTTGATGTGCCCTTGGTGTATGAAGATTATATTCACCGCATCGGACGTACGGGCCGTATCTTCAACCAAGGTGATTCGGTTACCTTTTGTGCTCCACACGACGAATATCACCTGCGAAAGATCGAAGCTCTGATCAGTGAAACGATTCCGGAATCCGCCTTGCCTCAGGAGATCCGGGTGCGTGAAACACCTTTCGAAGAAAAGCAACACCAGTTGCGCGAGATCGATCAGCAACGCCGCAAAGAAGACCCCGATTATCAAGGAGCCTTTCACGAGAAAAAAAGAAGACGCTGATGGAGAGCAACTCATCCGCCCGCGGTGGCTCTTGGATGTTATTGATCCTGCTTGCCCTGGTATGGGGAAGTTCGTTCATCCTGATGAAGCGCGGACTGTTGGCCTATACTCCGGTACAGATCGGTTGCTTACGTATGACCTGCGCAGCGTTGGTCATGTCACCTTTTCTTATCCGCGGATACAAGTCTGTTCAACCGTGGCAATGGAAATACCTGGTCATCACCGGACTTTTCGGTAATGCCATCCCATCCATCCTGTTTCCACTGGCAGAGTCTGGTTTATCCAGTGCCTTGGCGGGAATGATCAACGCCTTGACACCAGTATTCACCCTGCTATTGGGAGCAGTCGTTTTTGGAACCATCGTATCCCGGCAACGGATAATCGGTTTGTCGTTAGGCTTTGCCGGTGCAGTCTTATTGATTCTCGGCGGTAATGGAGTTCTCAGTGCCGATGCGCCAGTGTTTCCGCTTTATGTCGTACTGGCGACAGTTTGCTACGCGATCAGCGTAAATGTTCTTCGCCATAAATTGTCCGGATTGGATCCATTGACCATCACCGCCTTCGCGTTGTTGTTTATTGGTATACCCATGTCCGTGATTCTGTTCACTACGGATTTCATAGCGCAGTCACGCGCTCATTGGAATCACGTATCGGTCGATCCGGTTTTCCCGGTGGCGGTACCCGATACTGTGATGAGTTTTTCAGCGGTGATACTGTTGGGTGTTTTCGGAACCGCACTGTCAACGGTTGTTTTCAATAGAATCATACAACGATCTGGCGCCTTGGTAGCTTCCTCTGTCACCTACTTGATTCCCGTTGTCGCCACCTGCTGGGGATTTGCAGACGGTGAGGTGTTGGGTGCATTTCATCTCATGGGACTCGGTCTCATACTCGGTGGCGTGTACCTGATCAACAAGAGCTCTTGATGTCATGCAACTTTAGTCGATTCGATTTTCTCTCCTTGAAAAACAAGCAAAGAAAATGGCCGCCTGGTAGGGCGGCCATTTTTCGATGTATCAGCGTGTAAGCCGGATGCGATCACGACTTGCTCATTTCAGCGAAGTGGCGGTAGAAATGAGGAATGGTTTCAATGCCTTTCATGAAATTGAATACGCCGTAATGTTCATTCGGAGAATGGATCAGATCGCTGTCGAGGCCGAATCCCATTAGTACGGTCTTGAGTCCGAGCTCTTTTTCAAATAAGGCCACGATGGGAATACTGCCTCCGCCGCGGGTGGGGATAGGCTTCTTGCCGAAGGTTTCTTCCATGGCTTTGCTGGCGGCTTTGAAGGCGATGGAATCAGTAGGTGTAACTACCGGTTCGCCACCATGATGGAACCGCACGTCCACCTCGATGCCGGCAGGGGCGATCTTGCGAAAGTGAGCGGCAAATAAATCACCAATGGCCTTACTGGATTGATGGGGCACCAGTCGCATGGAGATCTTTGCAAAGGCTTTGGAGGGAAGAACGGTTTTGGAGCCTTCGCCGGTGTATCCACCCCAGATGCCGTTGCATTCTAAGGTAGGGCGGATGCCGGTGCGCTCCAGTGTGGTATAACCTGCTTCGCCGCGAACATCGCCTACGCCCAGATCTTTCTTGTATTCATCCAGACTGAAGGGAGTGCGGTTAAGTTCTTCTCGTTCAGCCGATGTAAGCTCCACGACATCGTCATAAAATCCAGGGATGGCGATATGCTGCTTTTCATCCTTGAGCGATGCAATCATTTCACATAAAGCCTGTATGGGGTTGGCAACGGCACCGCCGTAAACGCCGGAGTGCAGGTCACGGTTGGGTCCCGTTACTTCCACCTCCAGGTAACTCAATCCGCGCAAGCCGCATTCAATCGAGGGGATATCGTTGGCGATGATGGAGGTATCTGAAATCAGGATTACATCGCCTTTCAGACGATGTTTGTTGGCGATGATCCATGGCCCCAGGCTACCGGAACCGCATTCTTCTTCGCCTTCGATCATGAATCGCACGTTGCAGGTCAACGCGTTGCTCTTCACCATGGCTTCAAACGCCTTCACATGCATGTACATCTGACCTTTATCATCGCATGATCCGCGCGCATAAATCTTTCCATCACGCAGGGTGGGTTCGAAAGGAGGAGTTTTCCAAAGGTCCAGTGGATCGGCGGGTTGAACGTCGTAGTGGCCGTACACGATAACGGTCGGCCATGAAGGATCTACGATTTTTTCGCCGTAAACGATGGGGTGTCCTTCAGTAGGGCATACTTCCGCATGATCTGCGCCTGCTTCGAGGAGGCGCATGCGCACCATCTCGGCGGTGCGAGCGACATCGGCGGAGTATTTACTGTCCGCGCTGACAGATGGTATGCGTAATAGTTCGAAGAGTTCGTCCAGGAAGCGTTGCTGGTTCGACTGGATGTAGGTTGAGATAGTATCCATATGGCTAAGTGATTCCCAAAGATAGGAATACTGCTGTTTTTTAAATTACTTTGTCAGGCCTCGATGAAGACAAAATCCCCGCACCGTTTTCTTGGCATTATCTTGCTGGTAATCAGTGTCTCCTTTTTACTGGGAGGCGTTAGTTTAGCCTATTTGATGCGAATGGAGTGGGCCTACCAGCACCGGTCAGAG
>CAYWDY010000120.1:0-2508 GCA_964455985.1 uncultured Flavobacteriales bacterium | reverse complement strand
ATCCGGGAAGTGAAGAAAATGGGTAATGATGTTATTGTAATCGGTCATTTCGATGATGAAGATTCCTTTCTTCTCGATTGGCTGAAGGGTAAGTACCGTAGTGATCAAAAAGAATTTTCTGTGTTAGGTTTTTTCTTCCAGTATCAATCCTTTCTTCCTGTGTTATCGTTCCTCGTTCCTTCGATGGAGTTCGCTTTTCCGGAGCATGACATGGGAATTGCTGTTCAGCTTGTTCTTGGTTTGTTAAGGCCGCCAGCCGTCATGCTTTGATGACGGGTGCGATTAGCACCGGCTTTTTTTCCGTTAATCCTATTAGATCAAACCATGAAAAAAATATCATGGGTCACGTTCTTCGCGACCCTCTCGTTCATTATACCCTACACGTCAACGGCATCAACGGACTCGCTGTATCAGCAACTACATGAAGTAACCATTGCAGCGAATCGGATAGAAGAAAATACACAAGACATACCGTCCCAAATTTCCGTATTGACCAAGAAAGACATTCGTGCTTTCGATCTGCCCAATCTGGCAGACCTTCTTCAACAAAGCGGCACGTTGGCTGTGCAGAAGAGCCAACTGGGCGGAGGAAGTCCGATCATTCGGGAATTTGAAGCCAGTCGAGTGCTTCTGGTCATGGACGATATCCGCCTGAATAATCTCATCTACCGAGCCGGGCATCTTCAGAACATAATTACGGTAGATCCTTCCATTCTTGAAGGAGTGGAAGTTCTGTACGGCCCGTCCTCCACCGTATATGGAAGTGATGCGTTGGGTGGCGTGATTCACGTACGTACCCAACAGCCCGTATTCTCCTCGAGCGAAAAGGCTGAGGTCAGGGAAGGCGCTACGTTGCGATATGCCTCGGCAGCTCAGGAGCAGACGGCGCAGGCTTATTTTACGATTGCGAAGAAGAATATCGCTTCGCTCACCCGTATTTCCTACTCCGGGTTCGGTGACCTTCGTATGGGGAAACACGCCGGTACACTCGATTCGGTCTGGGGAAAGCGATATTATTACGCAGACCGGATCAACGGTATGGACTCGTTGGTGAAAAATGATGATCCGTATATCCAACGTTATTCGGGCTACCGGCAGGTGGATCTCATGGAGAAACTGATCATTAGGGCAGGAGATGACGCAACACACTTGTTCAATTTTCAATACAGCACCAGCAGCGATGTTCCCCGCTACGATCGATTGACCGATCCCTCTGCCTCGGGATTGAAATATGCGGAATGGTATTACGGCCCGCAGACCCGTTTTCTTGCTGCGTACACCTATGAGCGAAAACTCCATGGATTTTTCTCACGCCTCAAAAGCGTGCTTAGTTACCAGTACGTGTTGGAGAGTAGACACACCCGCTCCTTCGGCAGTACAACACGCACCGACAGGAACGAAGCGGTGAACGTGGCAGCCTATACGGTTTTTGCAGAACATCAGCAGGGCGCACACCGGATCCAGATCGGCTGGGACAGTCAATTCAGTTCGGTCAATTCCACCGCAGCGTCCGTGAATATCGATACGCAGCGTGAAACCCCACAAAGCACCCGTTATCCCGATGGCATCAACAGGATGGGCTTTGGTGCTTTGTATTTTTCGCACCGATGGGAAAACGAATCCGGTCTTTCCATCGTTGATGGGGTTCGTGCCACCTACACGTCTCTTCATTCCACCTTCGAGGACACTACCTTCTACCCGTTTCCATTCACGGGGGTGAGCCAGAACAACGTGTCACTCTGCGGTAATGCAGGCTTGAATTTCCGCCCCAACGACGACTGGCGTTTGGGTATTAGTCTGAATTCTGGTTTCAGAGCCCCCAATGTGGATGACTTGGCCAAGGTGTTCGACTCGGCTCCCGGCCAGGTAGTTGTACCCAACCCTGATTTGAAACCCGAGCGAACGCTGTCGACAGAGTTCAATCTGACGCATCAGGTAAGCCGTTCCGTCCGCTTTGATTTTGCGGCTTACTATACGTGGTATCGGGATGCGATTGTGACGGATGCTGCCACCTTCAACGGTGCTGACAGCATCTGGTACGATGGGTTGTACAGCAAAGTGATGAGCAGTGTGAATAAGCAGCATGCCTATCTCTATGGTGCTCATGCGGCCCTTGATATTCGCGTGTGCAACGATTTGGCCATTCGAGGAAGTGTCGATTATACCTACGGAAGGATCCTAACCGATTCATCGGAGGCTCCCTTGGATCATATTCCTCCGGTATACGGTTTTGCTTCCTTGGATTATTCCCATGATTCGTGGTCGGCTTCCTTTTTCTTGAATTTCAACGGGTGGAAACCGTTTAGCACTTATTACCTGAATGGGGAAGACAACGAGCAGTATGCGACATCCGAGGGTATGCCTTCGTGGTACACGTTTAATGTACGGGCGAGGTACCGGGTCAATGAGATGTTCCAGCTCCAAGTGGGTATCGACAATATCCTGGATCAGAACTACAGGACTTTCGCCTCGGGAATACAGGCTCCAGGAAGAAACTTGATCGTGTCG
>CAYWDY010000119.1:0-7697 GCA_964455985.1 uncultured Flavobacteriales bacterium | reverse complement strand
GGAGATGGCTCGCCAATTTTCCTTAAAGCAACCCGCCATAGGTGTGGACATCGCTTTCTTTGATGCAGAGGATTGGGGAGCTAAGGGTGGCGGTCCGGAGGCAGAGGACAGCTATGCACTCGGCACTCAGTATTGGACGGCCCATCCTCATGTGTCCGGCTATTCTGCCAACTACGGTATTCTGCTTGATATGGCCGGCGGACGCGGCGCCCGGTTCAGGATGGAAGGTTATTCCAAGGAGTACGCAGGCCCCATTTTGGAAAAAATCTGGCGACACGCTGCCGCCCTGGGTTACTCCGATTATTTCATCTTCGAGGACGGCGGTTACGTCACCGACGATCACGTTTATGTGATCAAATATGGAATCCCTTCTGTGGACATCATACACAGCGACAAGACTACCCGTTCCGGCTTCGCTTCCCATTGGCATACGCACGCCGACACCTTGGATGTGATTGATCGCGCTACCCTTAAAGCGGTAGGGCAGACCCTGCTACATACCGTCTACCGGGAAGGGTACTAAGTCTTCTATTTCTGTTTTTTACCAGCAATCTCGCTTTCGGGTGAGTGCAATTTTATGCGACCTTTACCGCGTCATTCATACCCGTATCCCATGAAAAAATCCATTCTTATCCTTCCGTTCCTGCTGGCGTTGTTTTCCTGCGGCCCTAAAAAGGAGTCCGACCAAGAGGCGAAAAACGACACGGCTGCTTTTGACTACATCGCTGACCGCTTTGCCGATGTCCAGGTGTTACGTTACGAAGTCAAAGGTTTTGATGAATTGAGTCTGCAGCAGAAGCAGCTGTCCTATTACCTCTACCAAGCCGGATTGTGCGGACGGGATATTTTTTACGACCAGAAATACCGACACGGCCTCCAACTTCGTCGGACGCTGGAGACCATCCTTGAAACGTACGGCGGAGAACGTTCCGGTGAATCCTGGGATCAGTTCATGACCTATTGCAAACGTTTCTTCTTCGCCAATGGAAATCACCATCACTATTCGGCAGACAAGATTGTTCCGGCCTGTGATGCCGCCTATTTCGACGGTCTGTTGGATCAGTCGGATACTACGAAGCTGCCTTTGAAGGGAATGTCGCTGGCTCAGTTCAAGACGTTCATCAATCCCATCGTTTTTGATCCGTCGGTTGATCCGAAAAACGTGAACCTGAGTGCCAAGGACGTGATACTCGGTTCCTGTAATAATTTCTATTCGGGTGTCAATCAGCAGGAAGCGGAGGCGTATTACAAGAACTTGAAAGAGAAAAATCCGAAGGACCGCTCTCAGATCGGATTCAATTCCCAGCTCGTCAAGGAGAATGGCCAGTTGAAAGAGAACGTCTGGAAATCGGGTGGAATGTACGGCCCTGCCATCGACAAGATCATTTATTGGTTGGAGAAAGCCGAGCAAGTCGCTGAGAACGATGCGCAGAAAAACACTATCCATCAATTGGAGGAGTTCTACCGTACCGGTGATCCGAAGCAATTCGACGTGTATAACATCGCGTGGGTGGCCGATACCTCAGCCCGTATAGATTTTGTGAATGGCTTCATCGAAGTATATCAGGATGCACTCCAGAAAAAAGGGGCGTTTGAAAGCACGGTTTCCATGAAAGACATGGAGGCGTCCAAGCGCATTTCTGCCATCTCCAATGAAGCACAATGGTTCGAGGATCATTCGCCGATCATGGATAATCATAAGAAGAAAAATGTAAAAGGTATTTCTGCCAAAGTGATTACGGTAATCGGAGAAGTGGGTGATGCCGCTCCGGTGACGCCAATCGGTATCAATCTGCCCAACAACGAATGGATTCGCGAAGAACACGGTTCAAAGTCTGTTTCATTGGGCAACGTTGTAGCAGCGTATAATTTTTACCGCAGCAAGAGTCCGATGATCGATGAGTTCGGCTCTTCGGATGAAGTCAAGAACCGAGTCCGCCAATACGGCGCGCTGTCAGGCGAGCTTCATACCGACATGCACGAAGTCATCGGCCATGCTTCCGGACAGATCAACAAAGGTGTGGGTACGACGGATGAGACCCTGAAGAATTATGCCGGAGTCCTGGAGGAGGCCCGTGCCGACCTCGTTGGACTCTATTACATCCTTGATCCGAAGCTGGTGGAAATCGGCGTGATGCCTACGTTGGAAGTCGGCAAGGCTCAGTACGATTATTATATCATGAACGGCATGATGACGCAGTTGAACCGCATCGAACCGGGCAAGAATCTTGAAGAAGCACACATGCGTAACCGTCAGCTGGTGGCTTCTTGGGCTTTTGAAAAAGGAATGCCTGATTCTGTGATTGTCCGTGAGGTCCGTGACGGCAAGACCTATTTTGTCATCCGCGATTATGAAAAGCTCCGTGTACTTTTCGGTCAGTTGCTGCGAGAGATCCAGCGTATCAAGTCCGAAGGCGACTACAATGCCGGCATGAATCTCGTCGAGAATTACGGTGTGAAAGTCGATCAATCGTTACTGGCGGAAGTGCACGCGCGATACGAGAAACTCAATATCGCCCCTTACATGGGATTCATTCAGCCTAAGCTGGTGCCCGTGATGAATGGCGAGGAGATCATCGATGTCAAAGTCGAATATCCGAAAGAGTTCATTGGACAGATGCTCGAATACGGCAAAGAGTATTCCTTGTTGCCCTAAGGGCATTCTCTAAGTAAAAAGGCCGGAAGCTAAAGTTTCCGGCCTTTTTTAGTTCAGAACGTGAAGCGCACGCTTAACGCTCCGTCCCAGTAACCGTAATATTCTCCGACGATATCCACGGCTGGTTTTACATCCACGCCGATATCTATCGGGGCGCTGTCGAACTTATAGTCTAAGCCAAGGATGAAATCCAATCCGAAAGCCGTGGTTCGGTCCCAGCCGTTCTGGTACACCACGACCTTGTTTCCGTGGTATTTGTAGTAAAAGTAATCGTAGCCGTCTTGGTAATAACCGATGTGAGCACCTCCGCCGACAAACCACATCAGTCCGTCCACGTTTCCGAAATCGAAATGCCGCTCATAGAGTGCCGTTAAGAGAAAGCGTTTTTTGCCAAAGGAGAGTATGCCTTCGGCTGCATCGTATTTACTGAAGAAGTGTTTGTAGTCGATGCCGCTGGTGATACCGGCCAAGCGAAGGCCGATGCCGTTTTCATAGGATTCAGCACGCACTTGACGTCCAAGACATGCGAACAGTACAGTAGATAAAAGCAGAATTCGGGTTTTCATTAGGATGGTTTCAAGGTTGGTTCAAAATGCCGCGCACCGTTTCTTCGGTGATGGGGTGATAGTTTTTTCCGGAACGGGCGAAGATCTTTTGAGCTTCCTCTTTTCCTTGAGGCGTCTTAACCAGTTCTTGAAATAATGGTCTAACGTATTTACGTCGACCTACGACATCGAGGAATTTTTCGAGGACCGGGTAAATGGAGGTGTCTTGATTGGCCAGACAGACGAGCATCCAGTTGAAGAGAATTTCGTTATTGCCCGAAGCGGAAAAATGAAACTGTTTATCCAAATCGCTCAAGCGTTCCTTTCCTACTGTCGGTGGAATCAATTGGATGAAATGCACCCACTCGAAGGCGCTCCAGCCTGAAACCGATAGGCCGGAAGCCGGCGCACCTTCAATCCATTGTTCTGCTACAATATTGACACGCTCAAAATTCTTGGAAACCACCGGTGAGTAATTCGAAGGTAGTCCGGGCTTGTAGATCCATTCTTCGATCAAAAGACTATCATAGGACTTCTGATTGTCCATGAACAAGGAGTCCTTCAACTCAACCAGGAACGACTCCGTGCTCATGGTCTTGAAGGCGTGACGGCGAAAGTATCGGTTCAAGAAGTCATCCCAGCGTTTTCGTCCGACGTTTGCCTCGATGACCATCAGGAGATTGTTCCCTTTTTCATAGGCGATATCCGTCATCCCGTCATCTGGGTCGCGACCTTCCAACGAAAGTTTCAGCCGTGTATCCGGATTATCATTCCCCAACTCCTCGATGGTACCGGACAGGTCTTTCTGTCCGAGTGAGCGCTGCATGTCGGCGAAATCTTTCCCGTACAGCTCTTCCATGATGCGGTTCTCGAAATAAACAGTAAACCCTTCGTTTAACCAGAAGTCATTCCACGTCTCGTTCGTTACCAGATTACCACTCCACGAGTGAGCGAGTTCGTGGGCCACCAAAGTGGTCAGTGACCGGTCCCCTGCGATGATTGTAGGTGTGGCGAAGGTGATCCGTGGATTTTCCATGCCGCCGAACGGGAAACTGGGCGGAAGAATAATCAGGTCGTAGCGGTCCCAGGCGTAGGGGCCGTAAAGTTTTTCTGCTGCCTGAATCATTTTAGGCAGGTCGGTGAATTCATACACGGACTTCTCCAGCATGGAGGGCTCGGCGTAAACACCACAACGACGATCCAAAGCATGGAACCGGAAATCACCGACGGCGATAGCCAACAGATAGGCTGGAATCGGTTGGTTCATCGTAAACCGGTAGATGCCGTCTTTCGCAAGCTTCGTGGGATTGTCTGCACTCATCACCGCCATCATGCCAGGCGGGACGTGTAGGGTTGCGTCATAGGTGAATCGGATACCCGGGCTATCCTGCACCGGAGCCCATGTACGGGCGAGAATCGCCTGTGATTGGCTGAAGAGGAAAGGCATTTTCTTGTCAGCCGTCTGTCCGGCTTCCAACCATTGGAGTGCGGTCGCGTTTGGTGACGTATGGTAACGGATGTTGAATTTCCCGGTGGTATTGGTAATGGGGATACGCAAGGCCTGTCCGAGGAAGGGAACAGTTTGGTCCATGGAAAACTTCACAGGACCCTGTTCGTTGCTGATGTCCGTGATGGTGAGATCTCGGGTATCCAGCACCAGGAATGCGGTACCTTTCTGCGCCGAATACGACACGGTTGCCGTTCCATCCAAACGCCTGGTTTCGAAATCGACGGTTAGATTCAGGGAAAGGTGTGTAATGACCGCCTCTTGCGGACGGGAAAAGGAATGGGGGTCGGATTGAGCTCCGGCCCGGGTGGATAGAATCATCATCAGAATGAAGAAGAGATGTTTTTTCACGGGGGAAAGGTATCCAATTTCAATGAACTGTCCGGAGGAATTCCTATTTTTGGGAAAACGCATCACCATGAAAAAGTCGGTATTTTTTCTGATCACCTGTTTGTTCTCCGCCCATCTTCTGTTTGCGCAGAATGGCAAAACCGAATCCTTCGGCGACAAGATCACAGCAGACAACGCCGTCGATGTCAAAACACTACCCGGTAAAGTGAAAGCCGGTGACACCTTACAGATCAAGGTAGTCGGAACGGTGCAGTCCGTATGTCAGAAGAAAGGCTGTTGGATGAAGATGGACATGGGAAATGACCAGACCATGATGGTGCACTTCAAGGATTACGGCTTCTTCGTTCCTAAAGATTGTTCCGGCAAAAAGCTCGTCATGGAAGGCATTGCATTCATCGATGTGACGACGGTGCAGCAGTTGCAGCATTATGCGGAAGATGCCGGCAAGTCCAAGGAGGAGATTGCGAAAATCACTCAGCCCGAAGAAGAACTCACGTTTGAAGCGTCCGGAGTACTGTTGTATCATGAATAAGGCCTTACGTTTTTTTCCGATTGTCATCGGTGCCATGGCATTGATGGCCATGACGGCATCCCAGCAGGATAACAATCCGAACGGTTCCAGTGAATTGTCTTTGCTCATGCGCAGCATGGAAAAACAGCTGTCGGATGCCAAGGCCGCTGTACTACAAGGCACGTACAAAGGTGTTTACCCTTCTTCGTTCGATAAGATCTATACGGCCAAGCCGACCGATGCGAATACGAAGACCGAAAACTTCGATGTTTTCGCCGGTGTGTATATCAACGCGGACAAAGCATTCACGGCGAATCCTTCGGTAGATACGTACAACAATGTAGTGAACACGTGTTTGGCGTGTCACTCACAACATTGTCCTGGCCCTGTGGGTCGGATCAAGAAACTGAAAATCGTTCAGTAAGCCGTTTGGGCTTAGAGTTTGCGCAGGGCTGCGCGCATGTCCACCTTTTCCATCACAAGTGCTTCGATACGGTCCATGGGGACGCGTTCCTGCTGCATAGTGTCGCGGTCACGCAAGGTCACTGTATTGTTTTCGAGAGATTCGTGGTCCACGGTGATGCAGAGCGGCGTACCGATGGCATCCATACGGCGGTAGCGTTTGCCGATGGAGTCTTTCTCTTCATACATGCAGACGTGGTCGAACTTGAGACGGTCCATGATTTCGCGTGCTTTCTCAGGAAGCCCGTCTTTTTTTCGTCAAGGGCAGCACCGCGCACTTGACAGGAGCCAGCATCGGCGGGATGCGTAGAACGACACGGTCGGTGCCGTCGTCGAGTTTTTCTTCGGCGTAGGCTTGTGATAGAACGGCGAGGAACATGCGGTCAAGACCGATGGAGGTTTCAACGACGTAGGGAACGTAGTTCTGGTTGAGTTCGGGATCGAAATACTGGAGTTTTTTTCCGGAAAATTTCTCGTGGTTACCCAGGTCGAAGTCAGTCCGGGAGTGGATGCCTTCGAGTTCTTTGAAGCCGAACGGGAATTCGAATTCGATATCACACGCGGCGTTGGCGTAGTGTGCCAGTTTGAGGTGATCGTGGAAACGGTGTTTGCCGTCGGGGAATCCGAGGGCACGGTGCCAGTTCATCCGCGTTTCTTTCCAGTGTTGGTACCATTCCATTTCGGTGCCGGGCTTGACGAAGAACTGCATTTCCATCTGTTCGAATTCGCGCATGCGGAAAATGAACTGACGTGCTACGATCTCGTTGCGGAACGCTTTGCCGGTCTGGGCGATACCGAAGGGGATTTTCATTCGACCCGTCTTCTGTACGTTCAGAAAGTTGACGAAGATACCTTGAGCGGTTTCCGGGCGGAGGTAGATGGTGCTGGCCTCTTCGCTGACGGATCCCAGCTGGGTGGAGAACATCAGGTTGAACTGACGAACTTCCGTCCAGTTGCGGGTGCCGCTGATGGGGCAAACGATTTCGAGGTCGAGGATGATCTGGCGGACCTCGTTGAGGTCGTTGGCTTCGAGGGCGGCTTTGAACCGGGTGTTGATGGCGTCAATCTTCTGTTGGTTCTCGAGGACGCGCGCATTGGTGGAGCGGAATTGCTGCTCATCGAAAGCATCGCCGAAGCGGGCTTTGGCTTTTTCTACTTCCTTATTGATTTTGCCTTCGATCTTGGCGACGTGATCTTCGATAAGGACATCGGCCCGGTAGCGTTTCTTGGAGTCTTTGTTGTCAACGAGCGGGTCGTTGAAGGCGTCTACGTGGCCTGAGGCTTTCCAGGTGGTGGGATGCATGAAGATGGCTGCATCGATGCCGACGATGTTCTCGTGCATCTGAACCATGGATTTCCACCAGTAATCCCGAATGTTTTTCTTGAGTTCGGCGCCATTTTGTCCGTAGTCATATACGGCGCTCAGGCCATCATATATTTCGCTGGACTGGAAAATGAAGCCGTATTCCTTGGCGTGCGAGATGATATTTTTAAAGAGGTCTTCGGTGGTGGACATGGTTACAGATTGACAGCTGTAAAAATAGCAAATCAGACGCGACTTCGGGGTAGGGGAAGAGGGCTAGTTTTCAACCCGTGTTTCTCGCTCTTGTCCAAAGCACCCCTCGACTCCCGCAAGTCTGCGGGACAAGTTCCGCTCGGGGTGCG